>NZ_JBSFJX010000240.1:0-11067 GCF_053598275.1 Streptomyces sp. NPDC001156
CAGCGTGTAGCCGTCCTGCGCGTAGGCGAGCGCGAGTTCGTCCTGCTTGGTCTTGGAGGTCGGCAGCCGCCAGCTGTCCACCCGATCTCCATAGCGATGGCTCCAGTCGTCCACCACCAGCACCTGGTCCACCCAGTCGGGGCAGGCGGCGGCGAGCGCGTTCAATGCAGCTCGGACGCTCTCGCCGACCAGCTCCAGCCGGTTCAGGTCCCGCACCGCCGACACGATGTGCGTGGAGTCGGTGCGCTGGCTCCCGCCCGCCGTCAGCAGCTCCAGCGCCGTCAGCCGCTCCAGCAGTAGGTCCAGCACCCGCTCCTCTAGCCCGTGGCTGACCACCCGCGAGCGGAACTCCGACAGCACGCTGTGGTCGAATCCCGGATCCTCCAGGCCCAACCCGAGCGCGTACTTCCAGGCCAGGCTCTCGCGGACCTCGTCCGCGGCCCGCCGGTCGGTCAGGTTCGCCGCCTTCTGTAGCACCGTGACCAGCGCAAGGCGGCCGGGGGACCAGCCCGGCTTACCCGCCCGGCCGAACGCCTCGGCGAACGCCGCGTCCGGGAACAGTTCGCCCAGCCGGTCACGCACCTGCACCGGCAACGGAACCTCCCGCCGGCCCCGGTAGATCGCCCGGATCGCCGCAGCCACCTGCGGATCCGGCTCCGGCCAAGGCCGCGGCTGCACCGACACCAGACACTCCGATCCACCGAGAAGCGAGAAGACCGTCATGATCCCATCCACCGGCACTTGACGACGGCCAACTCGCAGGCACAACAACGCACTTCAAAATTAGCCACCAAGATCGCGCAAAGTGCACCAGGTCCGCAGCATGGCCAGCCTCGGCACATCCAGCACAAACCGGCTGGCCTGGGTGACGCTCATGCCGAAGAAACGGCGCGAGACCCTGGTGGTCTGCATGTCGTGTCATGACGTCATCCACGGGCAGTCAGACGAGCTGCGGGAACGCGCGATCGGTGAGGTCCACTGCACCGGCCGTCCCGTCGCGCACGTCGCACGCGGCTTGGGCATCCGCAAGGAGGCCCTGCGGAACTGGGTGCGCCAGGCAGAGGCGGATGCCGGGGAACGCGACGATCGCCTGGCCAGCTTTGAGCAGGATGAGCTGACAACTCCGCAGGGAGAATGCGGAGTTGAGGCGGACGAACGAGATCCTCAAGGCCGCGAGCGCTTTTTTGCGGCCGAACTCGACCTTGGTTGGGTTGTTGAGAAAGGCCCGCGCTCCTGTGGCTTGATACCTCAGGACGCGCGGGTGTGAAGCCATATCAGCGCGACCGGCTTGCCGCCTCTGCGTTTCCCGGTGGGAACACGTCGTAGCATCTCGGCACGGTTGGTCACCGGAGCCCGCGTCATGACGTTCCATCTGCCCGAGCACTGGCCCTGGCAGGGTGCCTTCGAGGGCGGAACCTGGAACGGTTTACCTCTCAATTATGCCTGTGCAGAGGGCGTGGTCTCCGGTGACGCTGGCACGACGGCCCCGCCGCCGCACAGCACGTCGATGACGAGTTGGGTGTCGACATATTCCTTCGTTTGGACCAGCTTGCCGTCGCGGAACTTGAGCACCCAGTGGATCTGCTGGTGGTACATCGCGCCGGACTCGTGGAGCGCTCGCGAGTCGATCTCCACCGCCACGGTGTCGCCTTCGGCGACGATGCCAACCACCCTCGCTGGCTTTCCCTTTGGGAACGGCGCGAAGATCGCACCTGCGGCGGCGAGCATCTGCTGCTTGGTGTATGTACCGGAGATCGGCGTGGTCCCCATGACCGTGTGTGTGCCATCCTCGGCGTACATCTCGGCGAGTGCTAGTGCGTCGTTGCGGTCATTCGCCTCCATGAACTGCAGCGCCAACGCTTTGTTCCGGTCTTTCTCGTCGACCATGATTTCCCTTCCCTCGTCTGTTTCTGTCACGGCAGCTGTAGATCGTGATCTTTGTTGTGTGTGATCACGTGGTTGTGGTTGCGGCGGTGTCGTTCCAGCGGCGGTGGCCGGTGGCTGCGCGGTGCTGGTGGTGGCGCCATTCTGACCAGCGCAAGATGTGCGTCAGATCGCGGCAGGGATTGGGCAGGGCGGTGGCGCGACGGACGACGAGCAGTTCGGGCCTGGTGAGCGGGATCAGCTCCGTCTCGGGGTGCGGGGCAGCGGAGCGGCTTCGGGTGAGGGTCACAGCCAGAAGAGAGGTCATCTGCCCTTGATCGAGCGCAGTCAGAGACTTGGCAGCGCGGCAGTGCTCCTCAATCTGCCACCTGGTGCATACCACGGCCACCAGGCCAGCCAGGGCGGCTGGCATGGCGGAGTGGCATCGATAGAAGGACAACTCGCGGGTGTAGCGGGGCGCCGGACGAGCAGGAAGCTGTGCCCTGCCTGGTGGCTGGCGGGGGTGTCGTCGCTGGTGATCTCGATCATCGCCCGGTCGTAGTGGCGGTTGCCCTTGATGCCGCGGCAGGTCCGCAGCCGCTGCCAGACTCTGCGGGGCGGCTTGGTTAGGAGGGCGGAGACGGTGTGGCCCAAAGTGGCCGAGCGCCTCGCCCATCGTCCAGCAGTTCACCCGCACCAAGCCCATCAGCATCGCCTCGGTCATCGCCCGGAAGTTCTGCCGCGTCTCCCAGCGCGGAAAGCACCCCGCCACCAGGCCCATCGCCTCCCCGAAGCCTTGCCCCACGCCTGTTCCGCTACGGTTGCCTCCACGACTGCCGCGTTCATACCCGATGTCTCTGACGATCATGATCGTGTCAGCCGTTCCCATGCCCGCAGCCGACCAGCGAGCACACCTACAGATCACGATCTACCGCTGGTTGTCTGTACGGCTGACGCTGAGTAAGATTATCATGCATCGTTTGGTTAAGGAAGTACGCATCGGACGGGAACGCGCGGGAAGAAGTTGAGTGCGGCAGGCGAGATGGGCCTGGCGCCCGTAGGCCCTCGCGTGACGACCGGCAACGGTAGTCTCTCCCGAAAAGCATCGAAGGGAGACGCGTTCATGGCCCGCCCTAAGACGCCGCTGATCTCGCGGCGCGCGGCACTTGAGGCCGCGCTCGACATCGTCGATCGTGAGGGGCTCGACGCGCTCAGTATCCGGCACCTCGGCGACGCTCTGAAAGTGAACGGCGCCTCTCTGTACCACTATTTTAAGAGCAAGAACGACATCCTCATCGGGATCACGCAGCTCGCGCTCGAGGACGTCACGGCGCCCCGCTCCGACGCCGCCAGCTGGCGGTCGTGGCTGGTGGCGAACGCAAGGCGGACGAGGCAGGTCCTCATCGAGCATCCGGCGCTGATTCCGCTGATGCTCGAACGCAACAGGCTGGGCATCGGTGAGCATGAGTTGGGTGCGAGCGTACGTCGCATGGAGGACGAGGGCGTGCCGCTCGAGGCGATCGCTCCGCTGATCCACTCGCTGGAGTTGCTCGCCATTACTTCGGTCATGCAGGAGGTCGGAGCAGCTGAGCGGGCCAGCAGGCCCATCAGTCATGGGGGGCCGGAAGAAATCGAGGCACTCCACCGTGCCGAAGCGGCGAGCGGGATCAGCGGCGATGAGTTGTTCGAAGTGCTCACTACGGCGGCAGTCGGCGCCATCGAGATCGCAGTACGCATGAGGGCCTCGCAGGGAGAGGCTCAGGACGAGGCAGCGCCGAAAGGAAAGAGCCCGCGACGCGGCGCCGGCAAGCGACGCACGGGCGAGCAGAGCTCGGCTCGCGCCAGCTAACCGCGGGGTCCTGAGAGCCCCGCCTGCCGTCGAGTGGCCCTGGGCTGGTCGCATGCTGAGCGCGGGGGTCTGCGGCGGCGAGCTCGAACATCATGAACGATCCGGCTTTGGTCGTCGGCGTGCGCAACATCCAAGACACTTCATTGACACCACCAGGCTACGCACCTAGTATTTATCTGACACTGTTTGGTTTCCCGCGACATAGGCCATCATCCCTCTGGACATACAACGGATGGGCACCCGATGTTTGACCACCACAGCCGTGACTATGCAGACAACTGGCAGGATGTGTACCGGCACGCGCGTGAGTCGGCGTGCCCCGTCATCCACTCGCCGAACTACGGCGGTTACGACGTGCTGACTACGCATGCGGCCGTCCTGGCCGCGGCAACCGATCACAGAAGGCTGTCATCCGAGCGCTCGTGGGCGGCTGACGGAACCGACCTTAACTGCGGCGTGTCCATTCCACCCCGTCCGGTTCGTCTCGGCTTCCTGGAGATGGATCCTCCGGAATCGCTGAAGTACCGTCGCCAGCTCAACAAGTGGTTCACACGGGGAGCCATCCAGCGGGGCCGGGACCGTATCGGCGAGATCGCGACCTGGGCGGTCGACCGGGTCATCGAAGCCGGGCAATGCGATCTCGTGGTCGACTTGGTTAGCCCGTTCCAGCGCGCGGTGCTCCTCGACTTGCTCGGCCTGCCGCTGGAGACCTGGCTGTCATACCGGCAAGAAGTATCCGAGGATGAGGCGAAGGCGGCAGAGAGCGGCAGCGCGGAAGAGCCGATCGGCATCCGCAAGCAGCGCGAGCGGGCGGCCCTGTTTGAGTGGCTGCGTACCCACTTGATTGGCGAGATCGCCAAGCAACGTGAAGAGGGCGGCCCCGGTGTCCTCGCGGATCTGGCGCGGGCGGAGATAGACGGAGAACTGATCTCCCTCGAAATGGCAACCGAGCTCGCGGTCATGCTCGTCGGTGGTGGAGACGAGACCACGATCGCGACCATCTGCAGCGCGATCCTCCATCTGGCTCAGCATCCGGAAGACCGTGAGCTGCTGACCCGGGACTCCTCTCGGATCCCAACAGCCGTGGATGAGATCCTGCGTTACTACCCGGCGACGTTCACCACGGCTAGGAACGTTCGAGAGCCGGTGTCATTCAGTGGCCGGGACTTCAGCCCAGGCGACCGCATTTTGCTTGCGATCGCCTCGGCGAACTTCGACGGTGAGGTGTTCGACGATCCTGAAACAGTCGACCTGAGCCGACAGGCGAACACGCACCTGACCTTTGGCGTCGGGGCACATCGATGCATCGGCGCGCTACTCGCTCGAGCGAACATAGAGTGCTTCTTGGGGGAGTTCCTGCAGCGGATCCCCGACTTCGAGATCGATCGCGGTTCGGTCATCAGGGGCTACGAGGACATCGCGAGAATCAACGGCTACTACAGCATTCCGATGACCTACTCACCCGGGGACGTCAAGGGGAGCGGGGCGCCGTTTCCGACACTGTCCGCGGGCCGGATCTCGCCTAGCTAACGATCGGTCTGTGTCTTTATGGCTGGTGACATCCTGGGAAGCGGGCCAGTTCACGGCATCGAGTTGGGATGCGAGCTGGCTCGGACACCTACGCTGATCCAGGAGAAGCTCCGGCTCAAGTAGCTGTTGTTGTACCCGATCTTGAGGGATGCGCGTCGAACGGGAGTCTCGATCGGGTGGTCGCGGCGGGGTTGCGTGCATAGGGGTGGGGCCTCCTGAACAGCTCGTTAGTGTCGAATCAGCGAGTCGTAGTAGGAGGCCCCGGTGCCGCAGTGTTCCGTGTAGATGGCCGGGCAGCTCAGTTCGGTCGCCCGGGAGTGAAGTCCCATACTTCGCAACGGCCCTGGATAGTCACCAGAACGTGCTCCTTGGCCGGGAAAGTACCGGTAGAGCGTGGCCATGAGAACTCCCTCCCGCTCGGCGAGTTCTTTCATGTACAGATCCTCCTACCTTCTCCTCACTGCCGGTGGCTAGCATCACCGTGGCCACTTGCAGCTGCGCGTAACGCTTGTGCTGCGCCGACGTGGAGGGGGTCGCGGAGGTCATTGCCTGCCGAATGATCTCATTATCTAGCTTAATCAAACGCCGTTTGGTACATTGCGAACAGTCGCGGACTGTGAGGTCGGATCTCTGGGCCTGGATCGCTTCCGCGACACTGAGCCGCTGCAGACCCGGGGAGTGCAAGGTGAGTTCGACGACCGAAATGGTGCGGGGCGGTACCTTCCGGCACGTTCTGGCCCCGATATCGGTCAAACGCATGCTGGTGCGCAATCGTGTCGTCATCACGGCGCACGGCGCGAGCGACCTGTTCCGGGATCCCACGCTGAACCCCGAGTCGTACATCGAGTACCTGCGTCGCCGCGCCGGCGGTGGCGCAGGCATGATCATCGCCCAGCCGTTGCTAGTGAATCCGCACGGTGAGATTCCGAAGTCGGTCGTCGAGCGGCATGCCCGGCTCGTCGAGCTCGTTAAGCCCGAGGGTGCGACGTTGCTGATCCAGCTCGTCAACCTGGGTGCCTATGGTCGTACTGACGCCATGATCGGCCGGTCGCCCTCCTGGTCGTTCGACGAGCAGCAGTCCGACGCCGGCGAGTCGAGTCGCAAGATGACAGACCTCGACGTCGAATCGATGATTGACGCCTACCGTCGCGCAGCTGCGATGTGCGCCGACGTTGGCTTCGATGGCATCGAGGTGCACGGGGGCCACGGCTACCTTGTCCAGCAGTCGCTCACACCACGGACCAACCGGCGCTCGGACCGCTGGGGTCTAGACCGCACGCTCTTCGTACGTTGCGTCATCCAGGCCGTCCGCGATGAGCTGGGGCCGGACCGTCTGTTGTGCTATCGCACCTCGGTGGATGATCTCATCAGCCCTGCAGACGGGGGCCGGGGTGCCGATGGCATCGCCGAGGATCTGACGTCGATCCTGCAGACCGGCTACGTTGACATGCTCAATACGACGCTGGGTGACGGGGGCAAATCGTATGTCCGGTCCATCCCGGGGTACCGCCATCCCGAGGCGCCGAACGTTGGGCTGCTGGCCAACCTGAGGCGACTGGTGGACATCGACGTGCCCGTGGTGGCCACCGGGGGCATTGTCTCGCTCGAAGTGGCCGAGCAGGTTTTGCAGACGGGCGTGTGTGATCTGGTCGCGATGACCCGAGCCCATATCGCCGATCCCGAGGTCGTTAGCAAGGCAGTGGCGGGACGACGTGACCGCATCCGGCCATGCGTCCGCTCCAACCTGTGCGTCGACCGCAAGCAGGCGCTCTATCCGGAGATGGGCTGCTTTCACAATCCCGAGGTCCTGCGCGAGGTTCCGTTCGCCCCGAGGCTGGCCGGTACGCCGCGGCGCGTCTTGGTCGTCGGAGCGGGTCCCGCAGGCCTGAAGGCCGCTGAGACAGCTGCCCGGTGCGGGCACCGGGTCGACCTCGTCGATACCGCGACCAGTCCGGGGGGGCGATTGCTGCTGGCCCGGCACACTGCCGCGGCTGAGCTGTGTAACGCCATCGATCACCTCGTCGGCGAGCTGGGACATGCCGGCGTGGAGATACAGCTTGGTCGGACTGTCGACGAGTCACTTCTCGCCTCGATCGCTCCTGATGCGGTAATCCTCGCCACCGGATCTCAGGCCCGGGTTCCGGCATCCCTGGCACAGCTGGGGGGAGTGATCGCATCCGACGAGGCGCTGACCGGGGAGGTGCCCGGCACCGCGCTGGTGTACGACGAACTCGGCACGTCTGAGGCGGCACTCGTCGCGGAGACCTTGAGGAAACGCGGCATGGGTGTGCATTTCGCCACGCGTTTCGAGACCGTCGTGCCGTTCGCCGGCCAGATGCAGCGCTGGGAGGTCCCAGACCTGCTGTATAGGTCGCTCGGCGGCGTGTACACCGCGCAGGTCATCACCGGCCGGAGCGATGGAACTGTGGAGCTGACGCGTCGGGCGGACCGCGTCGTGACACGAGTGCCCGCGGAGGTGATCGTCGCGGTGAGTGCGCCGGCGCCGCGCACGGCCCTGGTGCCGGTGCTGCAGCGGCTCGGCATCCCCTATCAGCTCGTCGGCGACGCTAACGCCCCGCGGACGGCATGGCAGGCCTTCAACGAGGGACATCTCGCTGCACTGGCCTTGTGATTGCGGCATGGCCGAAGTCGATGACCCTGCCGAATCCGACGTGTGAATGTGCGCGGCTGGCGGGCAAGGAGGTACTGCAACTATGACAAACGTGTTGCGAGTCCCGGTGCCCCAGGACTTGCTGGCGGTGTCCGGGCGCGCCCTGGGCCCCACTCCGTGGGTGACAGTCACACAGCACGAGGTGAACCAGTTCGCTGAAGCGACAGGGGACTTCCAGTGGGTCCACACCGATGCCGCGCGGGCCAAGGACGGGCCGTTCGGATCGACCATCGCGCACGGCTATCTCACGCTCGCCCTCGCCGGCCGGTTCGTCCCCCAGCTGATCATGGTCGAGAAGTGCTCGGGGATCATCAACTACGGCTGCGACCGAGTCCGCTTCCCGACAGCGGTTCCGGTGCCAAGCAGGCTCAGAGGCACCGGGACGGTCGCCGAGGCCTGCGAGATCGCCGGCGGCGTCCAAGTGACATTGCACCTCAGGATCGAGCTTGAGGGTACCGAGCGGCCGGCCTGCGTCATCACGTCCCTCTTGCGTTACCTGAACTGACCGCCGAGTGCGCGCATCGCCGGACGGCATCCCTGCGGCTAGGGGCCATTGACCGCTAAATAAAACGTCGATAGATTTATAAGGTAGGCGGGGCAGATGGAGCGCAACGGTGACGGTAGGACGGGAGGCGCGGATGAGCGAGGATGCGTTGGCGGCCAACAAGGCGATCGCGCGTCGGGTGCTTGAGCTGATCAGCCGCTACGAGTTCGAGCAGGCTCTGCAGCTACTCGCTCCTGACGCCGTCTGGTCGGAGTTCGGCCGAGTCCACCACCAGAAAGACAAGCTGCTGCCTGACCTGGAGTTTCTCAAGAGCCGGCTCGACGCGAACGGCATCTCCATGACAGTCCGGGATGTCATTGCCGAGGGCAACCGCGTCGCCATTACCGCCGACGAGAAGGCGACGACGGTCGAAGGCAAGACCTACTCAAACGCGTTCACGTTCTGGTTCACCGTGGTCGACGGGATGGTCACCGCCATCGATCAATATCACGACACGCACATGGTGCTCACCACGATCCGTGTCGGCGAGGGCTGGCGTGACTACAGCGGATGCTCCAAGGGTGCCGCGCGATGAATCTTGCGAACAGGTTCGACGGATCGGTCGCGGTTGTCACCGGTGCCGCCAACGGCATCGGAGCAGCGGTCGCGCGGCTACTAGCGGTCCAAGGTGCAGCGGTTGCCATCGCGGACATTGACGACTCAGGTGCTGCCGCCGTCGCCAAGGACATAAGGGTGACAGGGGGGCGCGCAATCGCTGTAGCCCTCGACGTCGCCGACGAACTCCAGTGGGCTGACGTTGTGCAAACCGTGGAACGCGAGCTCGGTCCCATCCGGCTCTTGCACGCGAACGCCGCGCTGACCTCGCAGCGTGCGCTCGGTTACGGGTTTCCGTTGACCGAGGTCCCGTTCGACCTGTGGTCCAACGTGCTGGCCGTGAATGCCAGCGGTTGCTTTCTGGCGTGTAAGCACGTCCTCCCGTCCATGCTGCGAGCCGGAGGCGGGTCGATCGTGCTGACCTCGTCCATTCTCGCGCTACGCGGGAAAGAGGACAGCCTCTCCTACGGAGCATCCAAGGCGGCGCTGCACTCCCTTATGCGCAGCGTGGCGGCCGGGTACGGGCGGCGGGGGGTCCGGTGCAACGCAGTCGTACCGGGGTCAGTGGCGACCCAGGTCATGGCGAACCTCGACGAGCAAGCGCGAGCGGTCCTCGAGGCCCAGACCATGATGGGCCGGATCGGGACACCAGAGGAGCTGGCGAACGTGGTGGCGTTCCTGCTGTCCGACGAGGCTTCGTTCGTCACCGGGCAGGCGATCATCGCCGACGGCGGCTCCATGGCAATGCACCCGATGTCCTAGTGTCGCGTGATCGCGTTGAAGCACCTAAGTTGGGTGTCCTCAAGGAGCCTGACCAGCAGCTTTGCTCTGACCGCGAAGGACACGAACACGATCCGCACGCTATGGCGCACTCGCTGATTGCCTTGAACTGAACTTGAAGGGGTGGACGATATGACGGAATCAGTGTCGGCTCGAAACAAGCAGATCGTCGAGGCATTCTTCGATGCCGGGTCTCGCGGCGCTCTGGACGAGGTCCAGTCCTACATGGCTGACGACTTCGTGATCCGGCAGGCTGCGTTCCTTCCCTACGGTGGAACTTACGTGAAGGAGACCTTTCCCGACCTCGCCGCCGCGATGTCCCGGTATATCGAGCTGAAGGACGCCAGGCTCGTCCGGGTCCTCGCCGAGGGCGACTACGTCTTCGTGGTGCTGGCCATGCCGGACGTGCGCACCGGCCATGAGTGCGTCCAGGCCATCCAGATCCTGCTGCGAGACGGGAAGTTTGTGGAAAACACGATCTTCTACCACGACGCGGGTTCGATGGCAATGCCGAACCCCTGACCCGGGAAATAGACCTCAGCAGGGCACTCGTGTTTCGCGGTTTTGGTGGGGTTAGGTTTCGGCTGCGGCCCAGGCGTGTCCCGAGCGCTCCTTGTGCACCCGCGGTGCGGCCCGGACGGTGAACTTCCTGCCCCGGCACCTGCACGAGATCCAGGCCCGCAACCGCGCGGACCAGCAGAACCTGCAGTGGAATCGGCTGTACTCCTCCCGTTCCGGTGTCGAGGGCACGGTGAACGAACTCGTCAGCGGCCACCGAGCCCGCCGCTGCCGCTGCCGCTGCTGCGGCACGGCCAAGACGCAATGCCCGGGAAGTTTGCGATTCCGCGCAGTTGGATGAGAAGTGGTGCGGCGACGTCACATACGTCCAGGTCGGGGGCTCGTGGCTGTATCTCGCCTGCGTCCTGGACATCTGTTCACGCCGAGTGCTCGGCTACTCGATGGCCTCGCACATGCGCGCCGAGTTGGTCGTCGACGCGCTGAAGATGGCGGTCGCGACCCGTGACGGCAACGTCGACGGAGTGATCTTCCACGCGGACAGGGGTTCGCAATACACGTCGGCCGCGTTCGCGCAGGTCTGCGACGGTTTCGGGATCCGCAGGAGCATAGGCCGCGTCGGCTCGAGCTACGACAACGCCCTCGCTGAGTCGTTCTGGTAATGACTCAAGTCCATGTGGCGCGTTGCCCGCGCCGTGGTGACGGCGCGAAAATCGGTCGCGGGTGCCGCCCGCGTCTGACGTCGCTTTCCTCTTGGTC
>NZ_JBSFJX010000241.1:0-10850 GCF_053598275.1 Streptomyces sp. NPDC001156
AGCAGCGGCACGAGGTAGAGGCGCACGTGCATGGCGTACTTGTTGTACGTCGTGCGCTTGCGGTTGGGCTTGATGAAGTGGTCCAGCCAGTACGGTAGCCACTCGGCGAGCTTGGCGGAGCGGGTGGGTACGGGGACTCCGGACTCCACCTTGTCCAGCAGCTCCCGTCGCTTGGCGTCGCACTCTGCCCAGGTCTTGCCGTAGGCGAACTTGCGGGCGCGGGTGCCATCCGGCTGGAGCACGTAGACCGCGCACTGGAAGCGACCGTCCTTGCGCTTGGTGATGGTGCCCGCGCCGTTGGGGTTTCGCTTGCGCTGTCCGGGCATCAGCCAGCGGCCTCCTCGGTCTCGTGGGTGATGAAGTCCCGTACGGCATCGGCGGGGATGCGGCGGGCGCGGCCGATGGTGATGGAGACCAGGCGGCGCGAGCGGATCAGGTCGTAGACGGTGGAGCGGCCGAGCTTGAGCCGGGCCATGACTTCCGGGACGGTCAGCAGCTCTGCGGTTGCGGTCGTCATGCTGCGGCTCCTTCCGGGGCGAGTTGGTCACGCAGGGCTTCGCGGGCGGTGTCGCGGTTGAGCTGGAGGTCTCGGGCGATCGACGCGGCGAGGGCGGATTCGCCGGGGGTGTGGCCGTGTCCGGCGTACTGCCAGTCGGCGAGGACGAGGACGGTGTCCGGTTCGACGTCGTCCAGGCCGAGGGCTTCGCGTTCCTGGGCGGCGCGGTAGTCGGCGCGTTCCTGGCGGAGTGCGCCGAGGGTGGTGGAGTAGCGGCGGGATTTGGTGGAGAAGTGGCCGCGGAAGCCGAGCATGTGGGCCCAGGCCCAGAGGCGGCGGTCCGGGTAGAGCGAATCCAGGAGCTTGCAGGCTTCGATGAGGCGGCGTGCGTGGTCGGGGACCTGGTGGCGGTCGAGTTCGGCGAGTTCGCCGATGCGGCGGTCCAGGGTGCCGGTGGTCTCGGCGGCCTTGGTGGCGTACTTGGCGACGTAGGCGGCGACGGCCTGTTCGGTGATGGCGGAGCCGTCGCCGAAGGCCTTCACGGGGCGGACGTCGAGCTGGGTGCCCCAGCGGAAGGTGCGGGCGGGCTGGTCGCCAGCGGCCGGCACCGAGACCGAGGTGTAGGAGTGGGCGGCGGCGGCGCGGATCGCGTCGGCGAGGAGTTCGACCGTTGCCCAGGCGGGCGGCGGGGTGTCAGGTCCTTCGGGTCCGTCGATGCGGATCACGGCGTGGAAGTGCACGGCGCCGCGTTTCTGGAACTCGGCAACCTTGCCGTACGACAGGCGGGCGTGGTCGGGGAGTTCACGGCGGGTGAGGCCGGCCCGGGCGGCGATCTCCCGGCGGAGCCGGGTGGTGAACCTCATCCACAGCTGCCCTGCGTGGTTGTTGAAGAGGACCGCGCTCGCGTAGTCGTAGGTGGCCGGGTCCAGGGCCGTGCCGAGGGCGGGGTCGTCGGCCCCGTGACGGGTGCCGCAGCGGCAGGCGCCTCGGTCGGGCCGGTTGTGGACGGGGCCGAAGGAGGGGGCGGTGAGGGTGGCGAAGACGCGGGGGTGGTCGCGGACGGTGGCGGGGATGTTGCGGCGGTCGTCTCCGGCCAGGCCTGCGCGGATGAGGTGGTAGGTGTCGCCCGCGTAGGTGAAGGCGCAGGCGGGGCAGCGGGAGGCGCGGCGGTTGCCGCAGGCGATGCGGAGGCGTCCGCCGGGCTCGTTCTCGGTGGAGTAGTGGTGCAGGGTCTCGCCGGTGGTCTTGTCCTTGTGGAGGGTCCAGCCCTGCAGGTGGATGGGGTCGGCGCAGCCGCCGGTGCGGCGGATCTGGTCTTCCCAGCGGTGGAAGTCGTCGGCCGAGGCCACCCTCAGCACGTCGCCGAGGGTGGTCGGGTCGAGCAGCGTCTCAGGCACGGGCACCCTCCCGGTTGCGGCGGGTGGGGGCAATGCCGGTGCCGTGGCAGGCGGGGCAGTGGGCGGTGATGGTGCGCAGGTGGCCGCGGGCGTCGCGGCCGCCGAGGGTGATGGCGGCGGAGGCGAAGCCGTCGCAGTTGGGGCAGATGCGGGGCGCCGTTGTGGTGCGGTCGGTCATGCTGGGGTTCCTTCCGGTTCCACGGGATCGGACGGGGGCATGGCTCCCGGGCGGTGGATGCTTGGCGGTATCAGGGCCGCCCGGGGGCCGGTCAGCGCCGCTTGGCGTCGGCGGTGATCAGGGAGCGGATCACCAGGGCGCAGATGGCGAGCGAGGCGCCGGTGATGGCGACCGCGAGGAGCATGGAGACCAGGACGGCGCCGACGACCAGGACCACGGCCGTGCCACCACCCACGAGCGCGACCACCGCGCCGGGCGTGAGCTGGACGGTAGGCCGGGCCGGGGCCACCGGCACGGGTGCGGGGGCTACCGGGTGTTGCACGACGGTGGCTGGCTCGATGACGGCGGGCGGGGTGACGAGGCCGGTCGGCATCGGGTTGGTGGGGACCTTGGGGCGGAACACGGTGGATCTCCTCTCGGTGGGCGTTACTTGATGAAGCTGTCGATGGCGGGGGCGAGGACGCTGTCGGCGAGGAGGAAGCCGCCCAGGAGGAGCACGGCCACGAGCCAGGCAGGTGGGCGGATGAGCTTGACGCCGAGGTAGCCGACGACGATCAGGGCGAGCCAGAGCGGAACCTGCACGGGCTTGTCTCCTAGCGGGCGTGGCAGCGGTGGGTGCGGGCGGCGAGCTGGGCGGCGGAGGAGCTGGAGTAGTCGGCGGACCAGCCGCACCGGTCGTTGGTGCACACCGCGGCGTGCTTGGTCTGGCCGTTGCGGTCGCGGTGGGTGCCGATCTGCACCGGGCCGATCCGCATCACGGAGTGGAACTGGTCACGGGCAGGCATGGTCGGTGGTGCTCCCTTCGGAGTTAGGCGAGTTGGGCGGCGATGGCGTCGGCCAGCTGCGGCGGGACGCCGAGGCGGGCGCGCAGGGTGTCGGTGTCGATTCGGGTGCCGGTGCGGGCCTGGTGGTCGTCGGCGACCGTGCGTGCGTGCTCGACCAACACGGCCGGAACCGCAGGCACCGGGTCGGCAGCCGGAAGGACCGGGGCCTGCTCGACCGATACGGGCTCGGGCTCTGGAGCGCTGACGGGCTCGGGCTCGACGCGGGGTGCAGGGTCCGGGGCGGTGGGTGCCGGCGGATGCGGCTCCTGGTGTCCACCGGAGTGGGCGAGGAGGGTGCCGCCGAGGAAGGCGAGGGCGGGCCATCCGGCGATGCCGAGCCGGAGCAGGGCGGGCGGGTTGGCCAGGTCGAGGAATCCGGCGGTGGCGATGTTGGCGCCGAGCGAGGCGAACAGGGCGATCACGAACCAGCACCAGGCCAGCCGGGACGGCCCATCGGAGCGCAGGCGTCGCCAGGCGGCGACCAGGAGCAGGTCGACACTGACCGGGTAGGCCCACGCCTTCCACCCGGCCTGTCCGGCCGCGGCGGCCAGGTCGTGCAGGTGGGCGAAGGACAACGCCCCGGCGATGACGGCCTGGACCAGCACGGCGTCGATGCGGAGTGCGGGGCGGGGCATCGTGACTCCTTCCTGTTTCCGGCATGGAGGGGGTAGGGACCAGGCGCGAAGACGGTCACGCCAACCGAAGGGCAGAGAGGGTCAGGCCGTGGCCGGGGCGGCCTTGGACAGCGGCACCGGAGCCTCAGGAGCACCGGTCAGGGCGGGCCGGAACGGCGCCAGTTCGGGCAGGTCCGGGGTCCGGTCGGCGTGCCGGTTGCAGACGTTGACGGCCTGGCGCAGTGTCGTGTGGGGGGCGCGGATGCGGTGCCAGCCCCCGGTGGAATCCCCAGCGACGGCGACGCCGCGCATCTTGGCGGGGATCTGGATCGCGGCCAGGACGGCGTCCGGGGAGATGTCGCCGAAGGCCATGTTGGCGGAGGTCTCATCGTTGACGCGGTGCGCGGTGCGGCAGGTGAGCTGGGCACGGAGCATGGTGATGCCCTTGCCGAGCTCCGAGCCGAAACGCTGCCCGCAGATCTCCAGGTAGATGCCGGCCGCACGGCCCAACTGGGCCAGGCGGACCAGGGCGGTGACGATCCGGTCCCGGCGCTTCTCCTCGTCCTTGCCGGCGAACAGGGCGAGTTCGGCGACCTCGTCGACCAGGACCACCACGGGCGTGGGGCGCAGGTGGTCGGGCAGGTCCCAGATGTCGGCGGCGATCTCCGCATCCGGGACGTCGGCGGTGATGCGCTGTTCGGCGCGGATGAGCTGGTACACCTCGCCCATGCGGGTCACAAGGGCGTCCAGCAGTTCGGCGGCGGTGTCGGGGTTGTCGGCCAGGGCGGAGAACCGGCGGGCCAGTGGGAAGAGTTCGACCCCTTGCTTGCAGTCGATGCCGACCAGGGCGACGTCCATCGGGGCGAGTCCGGTGACGAGGTTGCGCTGGTAGACGGATTTGCCGGACTCGGTGGCGCCCAGGGTGAGGGCGTGGGGTATCGCCCGGTAGTCGCGGTAGTGGACCGACCCGTCCGCCCGCAGCGCGACCGGGATCCGCATCGGACAGGTGTCGACGCCGGCAGGCATCTGCACGCGCTTGAGGACGTCGTAGCCGGTCATCCGTACCTCCACCACACCCGAGCGGACCTCCCGTGAGGTGACGCCGTACAGGGAGAAGGAGTGGCGCAGCCGGTCGGAGGCGGCGGCGACGTCGAAGGCGTCCTGACCGGGCCGCAGCTTCAAGCGCAGGACCAGGCCGGTGCGGGTCGGGCGCAGCAGCAGGATGCGGGGCGGGCGGGACTCGGGGGCGGGCCGGTTGGTGGCCCGGGCTAACGCGAGCCGCCACCGCGACGGGGGAACGGTCAGCCCGCAGGCGTCCATGACTGTGGCGTAGCGGACCAGGACCCGGATCGAGGCGAGGGTGACGCCGAAGGTCAGCCAGTACCAGGCGGGGCGCCGCCACCGCAGGAGACCCGCAGCAGCAGCGACCAGCACCAGCGTGACCGTGAAACCGGTCATGATCAGGCCGCCTTCGCCGAGCCAGCGGCGAGGGAGGTGACGGCGACCGCGCGGAACGCGATGCCGTGCCGCTTCTGCCCGTTGAAGTCGTTCTCCCACGGCCGGGCGATCAGACCGGTCAGCGCCACCGGGGTGCCCATGGCCAGCTCGCCGGAGATGCCCGGCTCGAGTGACGGACAGGATCTCGACCTCGTCGTTCGCCGCGAACATCACGCCCACGGTCATCAGCTTCGCCCCGGTCTCGGCATCGGTGGCGATCTCACCGGTCCGGCGGTCCTTGACCTTCGGCTGCGGAGTCTTGACGACCATCACGGTCGCGGCGGAGGTGTCGACAGGAATCTGACGCACAGCAGATCACTCCTCTATAGATGCTGAACTCTGTCACTCATGTACATGAGTGACATGAAGAAGAGTGCCCGACTCCTATACATGAGTCAACCCGCCGCGAAGAAGAACTCGCGACGGGCTGCGGAGAGTTGAGCCTGCGTCAGTCGGCAGCAGGGATCCGGTACTCGAAGATGAACTGGTCAGCGGCCATGAGCGTGTCACAGACCTCCACCACGCGCCCCTCAATCGTGCGCGCCTCGCGGATCAGGTGAACCACCGGCGCACCGGGGCTCAGCGCCAGCTCCGACGCCTCCGCCTTGGACGCCGTACGCGCCTGCAGCGTTTCCACGAACTCGGCGAACTCATGTCCGTGGTCTTCGAGTCGGGCGTAGATGCCACCGCCGCCGGGGTTCTCGGCGAACAGCTCGGGGATGTCCTTGACGACATTCCACGGGAGGTACGACGTCGCGGTCTCGACCGGGGTGCCGTTGCGGAAGTAGAGGCGACGCCGGGCGAGCACCTGGGCGCCGGCAGGGACGCCCAGTCGCTCGGCGGCATCCTCGGGGGCCTCCATGGGGCCGATGTAGAGGACGCTCACCTTGGCCGTGGCGCCGGACTGCGCGAGGTACGCGGCCTTGCCGCCCTGGCGGTGTGAGCGCCGGAAGCGATCGGAGGAGCGATGACGTACCGGCGGGCGATCCTTCACGATCGAGCCCTTGCCGTGCCGCGTCTCGACAAGCCCGCTCGCACGCACCTCCACCATGGCCTTACGAATCGTGCCGCCCGAGACGCCGTAGCGATCCACCAGCTCCGACTCACTCGGCACCATCTCACCAGGCTTGAGGACACCAGCCCGGATCTGCTGCACGATCTCCTCGGCGATCTGCACGTACCGAGGTACGGCCCTCTCACCTCCTACCGCTGTTCCCATAGTCCTTCTCTTCCTCCTATGCTCCTGTACATGAGTAACAGTGCCCAGGAAGGCCAGTCAACGCCGCTGCACTCCGTGTCCGTGGCCGGAGTAGTGGTGCGCGAGGACGGACGCCTCCTGGCGATCCGCCGAGCGGACAACGGCACTTGGGAGCTCCCCGGCGGCGTACTCGAACTCAACGAGACCCCCGAGGCCGGCGTCGCCCGCGAGGTCCTGGAAGAGACCGGCATCCACGTCGAAGTCGACGAACTCACCGGGGTCTACAAGAACACGACGCGGGGCATCGTGGCCCTAGTCTTCCGTTGCAAGCCTTCGGGCGGCACCGAGCGCACGTCCACCGAGTCCACCGCGGTCGAATGGCTCACATCCGACGAGGTCAGCGAGCGCATGGCCGAGGTCTTCGCGGTCCGCCTTCGGGATGCTTTGGACGGCAACGGCCCGCACGTGCGAAGCCACGACGGCAAACGGCTCATTCCAGCGGGATAACGACGTGGTGTGCGATTGAGGTTGGGGCGTGCTGGCCTGGTGGGTTGGCTGATGGGTGATTACTGCATGGCGGCGCGGTCGGAGACCAGGCCGGCGATGGCCAGATGGGTCTCGTCGTAGTACTCGCGGCGGCCGATCCAGCGTTGAAGGGGCCGCCACTGCTTGTGCTCGGCGTTCGCGTGCTCCACGCAGATACGCTCGGAGGACTGCCGGTGGCGTTCCTCCTCATACGCTGCCCACTCCTGTGCCGGGGCGTCCTTCTTCGGCTTCAGCGGCGGGGCGCTGACCTGGTCGGGGAACTGCTTGGCCAGGCCTCGGTAGCCGGCATCGACCTTGGCCTTGACGTCGGGGAACCGTTCGAACAGGTCGGCGATCCCTTCCGTTTTCACGGCACTCTGGTCGTGCATCCGGCCGGGACGGATCGCGCCGGTCCACAGGGTCCGGCCCGCCTCGTCGCTGATCACGGTGGCCTTCTTGGTGTTCTGCCGCAGTTTCCCCGAGACGAAGGCGCGCCGTCCCGGCTTGTTCGCCTTGGGGCGGCGCACCTTCACCTCGGTGCCGTCCAGCCGTAGTGGGGCTTACAGTCATCTCTGGGACGGATCGATGACCGCTGGGGGCGGTCATCATGCTGCTCGTGCACCACTGACCGCTGCCGGCACCCGGACCGCGCGGCCGACGGCGGCGTTGGCGCTGCGCTGCCGGATCGTCCTCGCGTGGGCATCCGGCGCTGCCAACCGAGAGATGGCCCGCCAGGCCGGGGCCGGGGAGCGCAGGGCTGCACGTGGCGTGCGCGCCTTGTTCGCGACCGCTTGCAGGGGCTTGGCGGTATGCCGTGTCCGGGCGGTTCCCGGCCGGTGTCTGACGAGCAGGTGGCCGCCGTTGCCAAAGAATGTCCTCGATCTCGGCGGAGCTGTCACAGATCGTGCGGCTGCCTTGTCTGAGCTGGTAACACGATAGCAATGCGCGCCCCGGTGGCCGGAAATGTGTGTCGTGAAGATGGTGACACTCGGCAGTACCGGCCTTCCCGGACCGGAACGAGTCTGCCGTGATCCTGGGCCGTACCGGATTCACCCGGTGCCCACGTACTGACCGCCCGTCAGGGCGAGTGCCTCAGTCGCCGATGCGCCACAGAAAAAGCCCCGATGCAGCCGATCCACGCGGTCGGCCGCTCAGTGCCGGACACCTGACCGCACAGGCCCGGTACGAAGGAAGGACGACGATCACGAAGGCGACAACCGCCCTCAGCACAACTGCGACGCCGAACAGGTGGAGCTGATCATGACTGAGGCAAGCCGCCGAGAGGAGTCCACCGGTGGACCGGCTGAGTGGCTGGTCCATCCAGCGGAGGCCGAGCGCGACGAGGCCGGCCCCCTCAACCTTCGCTCGCACTTACCCTTTTCTACAGCCGAAGTGAGAACACCCATGAATCACCCAGAACAGCTTGACATCGCTGAGGCACCTTCGACGGCACGGATCGCCACACTCGAAAGTCTTCGCGAGCACCTTCAGTGGGCGGTCGAACTGGAACACGCCACCCTGCCGCCTTACCTCTGCGCCCTCTACTCACTCGACGCGTCGCGGAACCCGGACGCCGTTCAGGTGGTGGGCAGTGTGTTCGTCGAAGAGATGATCCACCTGGCGCTCGCGGCGAACCTCCTCAACGCGGTCGGCGGGCAGCCTCGCCTGGACACGCCGCAGATGCTGCCGCATCATCCCCGGCCCCTGCCCCACGGCGACCGCTCCCTGGAGTTGTCACTCGTTCCGTTCGGGCCGGAGGCACTCGAGATGTTCCTCCGCCTCGAACAGCCGGCGCTGCCCGGCGCTCCGGCCGAGGGCGACAACTACGAGACGATCGGGCAGTTCTACGACGCCATCGAACAAGGACTGCAGTACCTGTGCGCCGAACTCGGCGAGCAGGAGGTCTTCTGCGGCGACCCGACTCGCCAGGTCACCGCCGGCCCCTTTTCCCACACGGGCGGACAGTTGACCGCGATCACCGATCTCAGCTCGGCTCTGGCGGCGCTGGAGGAAATCGTCGAGCAGGGCGAGGGCACGGCACGCGGCGAAGTCTGGGACGGTGACCAGGACATCTTCCACCCCGACCGCGACGAGGTCTCCCACTACTACCGGTTCCAGGAGCTCAAGCTGGGCCGGCGATACCGGCGCGGTGACACGCCGCAATCGGGCCCCACGGGTGAAGCGGTGGCGGTCGACATCGCCGGCGTCCACCCGATGCGCCCCAACCCGCGGATGGAAGACCACCCTGTGGGCAGTCCGATCCGAACCGCCCAGGAAGAGTTCAACCAGACATATTGCGCACTGCTTCATCTACTGGATCAGGCGTTCAACGGCAGCCCGAAGATGCTCGGGGCGGCGACCGGCACGATGTACGCGCTCAAGGCACAGGCGCAGAGCCTGATGCAGATGCCCGACGGAGACGGCACAACAGCCGGCCCGACCTTCGAGTACGTCGAACCGGAACTCCGCCGGTGATCGGCGACGAGCGGCGCCGGATCGTCGTACTGGAGAACGGCCCGTACGTGGTCTACGGGCGGATCCCGCTGAGACGCAAACGCAAGATCGTCTCCCAAGACAACGATTCACTGACCTGGGAAACTCGTGAAACCATCGAGACCGAGGCCGTCTACGCGCTGTGCCGCTGCGGACGCTCGGGCTCGAAGCCGTTCTGCGACGGGACTCACGCCGTGAGCGGGTTCGACGGCACGGAGTCGGCAGATGTTCGTCCGTACGAGGAGCTCCAGCACGTTCACGACGGGGTCGAGATCTCTGCCCGGCGGGTCGGCGAGCTGTGCATCCACGCCGCCTTCTGCGTCGGCCGCACCAAGCCGATCGCCGAGATGCTCGCCGACACCGACGACAGCGACGTCCGTTCCAACGTCATGGGACGGATCGACCACTGCCCGTCCGGGTCCTACAGCTACGCCCTCCACCGCGACGGCGACTCGATCGAGCCCGACCTTCCGCAGGCGATCTCGGTCCTCGAGGAGGAGAACGGTCAGGCCAGCTCGTTGTGGGTCACCGGTGGAGTGCCCGTGGTCAGGGCGGACGGTCAGCCACTGCAGACCCGGAACAGGATGACGCTCTGCCGCTGCGGCCACTCCAACAACAAGCCACTGTGCGATGGGACCCACCGCACGATCGGATTCCGCGATGAGAACAACACGTCGGGAGAAAGCCCCGAATCCGATACATGAAGGCTCTGGCGTCCTCAGCAGATCGCAAGCGAGGCACGGAAGCGCATGACGACCCCTCGGCGGAACGCAGAAGGACAGACAAGGCAGGGACGATGACGACAGCCGAGAACGACGACCCGGGGGGGTGGTCGCAGGATCTCGCAGACGACCGTTCCTCGGCACCGTCCCGCCGGCCATCCGTAGACGTGCCGGCCGGCTCTGTGGCGCGGCAGTAAGGGGGCGCGGCGGACTGACGCCGATTCGGCCTGACCCGGTGACCTTGCCGTCAGCACCCAGCGCCACCGGGACGCGCAGGCGACCACGAGGTGCCGGCAGGCAGTCTGCCGGCGCTTCGCCGAGTGCAGCCGGGCCCGGGTGTGGGCCTGGCTGCACCGCGTCATCCGGACGAGCCGGGCGCCCCTGAGACCGACGCGCTCCATGACAGCCCGTGAGAGTCATGGACCGGACCTGCGCATCAACCACGACAGGATTTCGAGCGCTTCCTGTGGCAACCCCGCAGCGATGGCGCGGCAGCACCGCCGCCACGACAAGGCTGATCACAGAAACCGGACCAGGACAGAGAACTTCGGGTTACTCCACGAAGTAAGAGCCGTGTTTCTCGAAGAACTTGGCGCGCTCTTCATCCGTGGCATGGGCCAGCTGCGACACCTGCTCGAAGTACTCCTCACGCGGCGCGCCCGACGTGAAGAGCAGGGGTTGGGAGCTGTTCGGTTTCGGATGTGCAGGAGTGTGTGAGTGTGCACGAGCATGTACTTGTTCGTGGTGTTGCAGCGCGCACGACGCATGGCGGGCATCGTCAGTGCCTGCCGGTAGCGTTCTTCCTGTTGCTGATCACGTGTTGGGGAGGGGGGTGCATCGATGCGTGGTGAGTCGCTGCGCACGATCGCTGCCCCCTTCGTGGCCGTCGGCCCGTCCGGCGTGGCG
>NZ_JBSFJX010000242.1:0-10847 GCF_053598275.1 Streptomyces sp. NPDC001156
AGCGAGTGGAAGGCGAACGACACCGGCGTGAAGCACGTGCTGATCCTCGTCTGGGAGGACGAGGAAGGCGAAGACCTCGCGGACGCGGTCTACGCGGTGGAGGTCCGGCCGGACCTGGATGCTGAGTGACGTGAGTGAGCGAGATCGCCGGCTGGCGGAGGGGAGGCCCGGCGGCGCGGCAGGATGCTGCCGTGCAGTGGATACCGACCGTTGACACCAAGCTCAACATCTGGACGACCGCCGCGGTCATCGGCGCCAGCATCGCCCTCTACAACACCCTCCGGGGGTGGTGGCGCAACACGCTAGGCAAGCGGGCGTTTTTCGTCAGGAACTACCGGAAGCTGGCTCCGCACGTCCGACACGAGTACGTCAATGAGCGCCTTTCCGCAAGGGAGGGAGCCGGGCGGTGCGCGACACTGGCGGTCATGCCTCCGGTGCTTCCCCGTGGGTATCGTCCTGGGTGGGGCGGATCCGCGCCAGGGCCTCGGCGATTTCGACGGTTTCCTCGTCGTCGGGACCGTAGACCACGCACATGTCGTCGTGGAGCGGTTCGAGCATTCGCCGGACCTCGACGAGTCGTCCCTTGGACAGTTCCAGGAATCCGATGGCACGCCGCAGTTCAATCGCCTCATCGCAGGCATCGCTGTCCACGGCCCGAACCTGTCGGAGGACGGCCTCGAACTCCTGTAGGGCGACCGTGACCTGGTCCAGTTCGGCGCGGCAGTGCGCGGCCTGGGCGCGGCAGGAGCGCGCCTTTTCGCTGGTGGTCCGGCGGTGCGGGAGAAGACGCCGGCGAGGGCGTAGAACTCGGGCAGGGCTCGGCGGTAGTCGCCGCCGAGGAAGCGGACCGCGGCCCGTTCCATGCGCAGGTCGAGCACCTCGTCGTGATCGGAGCCGAGTGCGTGGTTGGCCCTAGCTGACGGGCCACACGCTTGGGCTGCCCGCTCGTACGTAGTCGGCGTATTCGTCCATGCCGAGACCGCGGTTCATCCATCTGCTCCGGACTGCCCCGGTCAACGACTCGGCCAGCTCGAGCGCCCCCAGCGGCTCGGATGCGATCCCGAGGTCGCAGAAGGGCATATCCTCGTCGTCCTCATCCGGGTAGAGGAACGGTGGAAGCTCGTAGAGATCCCGCTGTCCCTGGTAGCCGTCGGCCCGATCCACGCCGCCGTACAGCGTGATCACGTAGCCCTGCTCCCGCGGCCAGATCTCCACCCAAGCGACGCCCCGCTCGCCGTTGTGCTCCTTCGGTCCGAGAAACTGCTCGATCTCTGCTCCCCGACGCAGTGCCCCGACGGCGAACGCTTCAACCAGATAACGCATGCCACCACCGTAAACGGGCGGTCTGACAGCAAAGAAGCCGACGATGCCGACATCCCTGTCGTACGTCGACCTCGACCGCATGATCAGCGGCAAGCCCTCCGAGATGTACGACGCCATCGCAACGATCCTCGGCTTGCGGCATCTCAGTGCAGCGGACAGCCGGCTTCGCGCGGAGGAGAAGGCACTCGATGACGCGGCGAAGGCGGCGAAGGCGGAAGTTCCGGAACTCGTGGACGCCCTGTACGCGCTGGAGGACGACGAGCGCGCGGTGCGTGCCCTCCTGGCCATCGACACCCCGGGCAGCCCGGACTTCGACACGGTCGATGCCCTGGTGGCGGGACTGCCCACCGACACCGACGAGGGTCTTCTCGCCGAGCTGCGGGTTGCGGTCGCCGTGCAGGGCCCCGACATGGAGCAGGTTGCCGCCGCGGTGGCCGGGCTGCGCAAGGCCCTCGCCGATGCCGAAAGCGTCCGCGGCACGAGCGCCGAGGACGCTCACCAGCGCGCCGACCTCCTCGCCAGGGCTCTGGCCCACAGCGACCAGCACCCCGACGAGAGGTCCTGCCCGGTCTGCGGAACGGACCGCGTCCTGGACAGGGAGTGGGCCGCGCGTGCCGCCGCGCAGATCGCCGTACTGCGGCAGGAAGCCAAGGCCGCCGACGACGCGCACAGCGCACTGCAGTCGGCGATACGTGCCATACAGGACCTCGTGCACAGGCCCCAGCGGATCCCGGCCGCGTTGACCGATCCGTGGGACGCCTGGGCCGCCTGCCGCACGGTCAGCGATCCGGGCGAGCTCGTCACGCGCGCCCACGAGGCGGCCGGGACGCTGGCTGACGCTTGCGCCGCGGTTAGGGAGAACGCCGCAAGGGAGCTGGAGAAGCGGGATGAACGCTGGCTCCGGCTCGTCACCCGCCTGGCCGGCTGGGCGGAGCGGGCCCGTGCCGCGAAGGAGAGCGACCCCCGGCTGAGAGACATCCGGCGGGCCCGTGCCTGGATCAAGACACTGAGCGCCGAGCTGCGGGAGCAGCGCATGGAGGGCTTCGCCGAACAGTCGCAGCGCATCTGGGAGAAGCTTCGCCAGGAGAGCAACATCGACCTCAACGGCGTGAGCCTGCGCGGCAGCGAGAAGGCCAACGTACGCAAGCTCGTCATGGACGTCTCCGTCGACGGCCAGGACGCCTCGGCGCTGGGCGTCATGAGCCAGGGCGAGCTGCACTCCCTCGCGCTGTCTCTGTTCCTGCCCCGCGCTGTTACGGCCGACAGCCCGTTCGGGTTCATAGTCGTCGACGACCCGGTGCAGTCCATGGACCCCGCCAAGGTCAACGGGCTCGCTCAGGTCCTGTACGAGCTCGGCAAGCACCGGCAGGTCGTCGTGTTCACCCACGACACGCGGCTCCAGCGGGCGTTCACGAGCCAGGAGTTGCCGGTGACGGTGTTCCAGGTCGAGCGGAGCAAGGCCTCGAGGGTGAAGGTCGAGCGGGTGACCGACCCGGTCGCGCAGGCGATCGCCGACGCGATGGCTATCGTCTGCACCCCGGATCTGCCGCTGGCTGCCCGGACGCATGTGCTGCCCAGCCTGTGCCGTATCGCGTTGGAGAACGCCTTTCTGGAGGCCGCGTGGATCAGGCATCACCTTTCCGGCGGACCTGAGCAGGAACTGCACGCCGCTGTCGATGACGCCGAGAAGTTCACGAAGGTCGCGGCGCTCGCCCTGTGCGGCGACATCACACGGATCCGCGACGTCGACAAGGAAGTGAAATCCCGCTACGGAGCGCAGGCGGCGTACCTCATCAAGCAGTGTCAGAGAGGAGCCCACGCCGCAGGAGCGCAGATCACCGACCCGCGCCGTTTCGTCCAGGACGTCGAGGCTCTGGCCCAGAAGGTGCGCAAGCCGGAGGTGAGCGCCCGATGAGTGTCTCCGCTGCATCCTTCCCCTCCGTGTCCGCCACACCTGCTTCCCCCGCCTCCGTCGAAGAGCTCCTGCTGACGGCCGACCGGCTGCTCGCCGGCGGCCTCGGCGGTGCCACGGCTGCCGGCCGTCACCGCGGGGCCTCACTGGCCCTGAGGACTGCCCTGGAGATCTGCGTGGACCGGGTGCTCGACGCCGCGGTACCGGGACTTGGCCGCGCCACCATGCGGGCCAAGATGCTCTGCTTGCGTTGCTATCTCCCTGGGGAGACTGCCCGGCGGACGCGCGCCGTCTGGTCGCACCTGTGCCTGGGGTGCCACTACCACCAGTACGAGATCGGCCCCACCTACGAGCAGGTCCGCGCCTGGCGTACGGAGGTCGGCGAGCTCGTCCGGACGCTGGAGGTGCCGTGACTGTGTTGTCACCTTCGGTCCACCGTTCACCGGTCAGATCTCTCAGAGGGCGTCAGTACCCGTGTCACGTTGCGACAACTGACCTTCCGCTGGGCGTGAAGTTGTTGAGGACTCGGCGGACACAAATAAGGAGGAGATGTGAAGATCCATTCGAGCGCCCCGATGCGCGTTCGGACGATGGAGCGGCGGCGGCTTGCGTCCAACAAGACACTTCGGCGCCCCGTGTGCATCGAATCAGCAGATGCCTAAGTGCGCCTGGATGGAGCCAATGTGACGTTATGTCGCTTCTTGACTGGCCTTCGTCGATCTCGAATCGGCAAAGAAGTCTTCCATGCGGTCGACTCTTGTTGAACCCTGAAGGTCCACAAATAAGGGGGAAGTGTGAAGATCGTTGTGCGCGTCTGGCGCACGTCCGGGCAGGGGGCCTGGGCGGGTCGTTGACCCAGCGGTGGCTCAAGAGGAACGCCGACTGCAACCCAGGGGGGTTCAGCGCGCTTCTTCCGAGCCGCAATCCAATGCAGTACCCGACGCCGCAGCTGCCTGCTTCAGGACCAGGCCGCCGCACTTCAGGGGCGCCGTTTTCCGGTCCGCGCATGCCCGCGAGCCGGATCAAGGGGAGGAAAACCACCATGCACATCTGCGTGCTCGGGCAGGGCTACGTCGGCCTGCCTCTGGCCCTGCAGGCCGCCGAGGCTGGCCACACCGTGACTGGCTACGAACCCGACCAAAGCCGGTGCGAGAGACTGGCCGCCGGCTCGTCCTACATCGAGGACATCAACTCGACCCGCCTGCAACACGTGCTCAGATCGGGGGCTTACACCCCGAGCTCGGATCCGAAGGAACTCAAGGGTTTCGACGTCGCGGTCATCACCGTGCCGACACCACTGACCGACCGTACCCCCGACCTCAGCTGTGTGCGCGAGGCTGGCCGAACCCTGGCCACGTGGCTGGAGCCTGGCGCCACCGTGGTGCTGGAGTCGACCACGCACCCTGGTACCACCCGCGACGTGCTCCTCCCCCTGCTGGAGGAGGGCTCGGGCCTCATAGCTGGCCGGGACTTCCACGTCGGCTTCAGCCCCGAGCGCATCGACCCGGGCAACGCGGTCTGGCGCCTGGAAAACACGCCCAAGATCGTCGCTGGACTCACGGAAGCCTGCCTGCGTCGCGTGAAGGCCTTCTACGACTCCGTCACCGACGTCACCGTGCCGGCCTCCGGTCTGGAAGAAGCCGAACTGGCCAAGGTATTCGAGAACACCTACCGGCACGTCAACATAGCCCTGGTCAACGAACTCTCCCGGATGGCACACACCCTCGGTGTGGACGTGTGGCACACCCTGGAGTTGGCCGCGACCAAGCCGTTCGGGTTCACCAAGTTCCTGCCCGGCCCGGGCGTCGGCGGACATTGCTTGCCCATCGACCCGGTGTACCTCAGCCATCACGTCAAAACCCGGCACGGGCAGACCTTCAGGTTCATTGAGCTGGCCCAGGACATCAACGAAAGCCAGCCCGACTACGTGGTGCGCCGCCTGCAGGACGCCCTCAGCAGCCGCTTCTCCCGCAGCCTGCACGGGGCCCACATCCTCGCCCTAGGCGCCGCCTACAAGCCCGGCACTTCTGACGCCCGCCAGTCGCCGGCCATCCAGGTCATCGACCGGCTGCGAGGCATGGGAGCGGACGTCACGGTCGTCGATCCGTATCTGTCCGATAGCGGCTGCAGGGAGATTCCCTTTGCCGCCGCTGAAGACAACACGAGCGTTGCCGACTTCGATGCCGTGGTCCTACTCACGTCGCACGGCGACTTCGACCTCACGCGGATCGCCGACGAGGCGGTCTACGTGCTGGACACCAGAGGCGTCATGCCGCTGGGAGACAACATCGAGCGTCTCTGACGCTCAGAGGGGAGGGAAACAATGGGATACGGCGGAGGAAGTCTGGCCGCAACGGGCATAGGGGTGTCCGTCTTCGGCTACTACATCGGACAGTGGCAGCTCGTACTGCTGGCCATAGCCATGGTGATGGCGGGCGCTCTTGTGGTGCGCGCCACCAAGCCGCTCAGACGGGACCACCGTTGAGTGCCCGGAAGGAACGGGGACGGTTCCCGTACCTCGTGGTGTCCCTCGCCATGGTCTCGGCCATGGCGGGGCTCGCCGACTACCACTGGTTGCAGGCTCATCGGGATCTGAACGTCCTCGTTTTGATCAACCTGTTCGGGTTCGGCTGGATCGTCTTCAACCTCATGGCCAGCTTCGCCCATCGGGACATCCGTCCCACGCCCCGTGTGAAGAGCCAGCTCGACCGGCTCAGGGTCTCGGTGGTCGTGCCTGTCTACAACGAGGACCCGGCGACCTTTGAAGCCATGCTGGAGTCGCTCCTGAGGCAGACGCGGATGGTGCAGTACTTCCACGTCGTGGACGACGGCTCGAAGACCGATGCGTGCGAGCGGGTCTTCCACCAGTGGCTCAGCGTTGCGCCGCCGGACCTGGAGGCGCACTACACCCGCATCCCCAACTCCAAGAAGCGGCATGCCCAGGGGGTGGCCTTCAAGCACGACACGAAGGCCGACATCTGGGTGACGCTGGACTCGGACACCGTGCTGGACCCGAGGGCCATCGAGAACGGCGTCAACGCGTTCTCCAAGCCCAAGGTGATGGCCGTGGCCGGGATGCTGGTGGCACTGAACGACAAGAGCAACCTGCTCACGCGCTTGCTCGACCTCGGCTTCACCATGTCGTTCCTGAACGGCAGGGCCTCGTGGTCGATTTTGCGCTCGGTGGTCGTCTCGTGCGGCGGTCTGGCCTTCTACAGGGGCACAGTCGTCCGCAAGTACCTGGACCTCTACCTGAAGCAGAAGATCTGGGGGCGCAAGGTCGCCTCGGGCGATGACCGCATGCTCACCACGTACGCGCTCCAGGAGGGCCACACGGTGCTCCAGGAGTCGGCTTTGGGCTACACCCTGATGCCGGAGAACATGAGCCACCTCACGCGTCAGCGCATCCGCTGGTGGAGGTCGTTCTTCTGGGGAGGCGGCTGGCTGATCCAGAACATCTCGATCTTCAAGCCTGCGTGGTGGATGGTGGCGTGGCAGTTCACGAGCTTCGTGCTCTTCACCTTCGCCCTCCCGGTCGTTCTGGTCGTGGGGCCGGTGAGGACGGGCCACGTCCCGTGGGAGTTCTTCCCCTACATGGGCATCCTGAGCTACCTGCGCTCGATCCGGTTCATGGCGTTCAAGCGCGATGATCGGTCGTGGGGGCACCGATTCGGTACGTGGCTCATGTCGCCGCTGTGCAGCGTGCTCCACTTGTACCTGTGCTCGGTGCTCCAGTACGTAGGCCTGTTCACGTTCCTCAAGACCGGTTGGTCCACGCGACAGACGGTGGAGGTCGGCATGGCCGACGAGCCGAGGGACGCGGTGCCCGCGTGACATATTCCAGGGGCGCCCCGACGCTCAATCGGGGTGCCCCTGGTGTCCTGTCGCCATACGTGCCCGCAGCCGCTGCACCGGTAGCGGCGTACCGTCACCAGCATCGTGGTGGGACGCCACCCGAGTGGCTCGTGGGCCAGCCCTTGGACCACGTTGTCACGTGCAACCTCTTGACAGCCGCAGATGGCATCAGTCGTCGGGAGCCACGACGAGACAGGCCAGGAAGGCACGGTCGGGCTCGAGTCGCTGACCGGTGACGACGAGGCCGAGCTCGTCCAGACGGCTCAACGTGGTCAGGTCAGGGCAGGCGAAGTCCGCCGTCGGGCTAGCGTCAGGCACGTCGAGGTCTTCTGGATGAGGCGTGTATGAACCCCCCGTCTTCAGGAGACCTCGACTCCTACCGGCCCAACGACGCGCTGACCTTCATCACGCCCCCAGCTATGGAGAACTGATGCCGGCCCGGACGCCAGCTTCACGTTGGCGTAAGGCAGTGCACCCTGGTCCTGTCTGGGCCAGCACCTCGATCTTCCATCATCGGAAGACCTCGGCACCTGCCCGGCGATCGCCGCGCACACCCCAACTACCCTCAACTGCGAGAAGCCACTTCGGGAGCGGGCGATGGACAACGAGATTCAGCTGATCAGCGACGGTGATGGACTTGCGGTCATCGGGAACCCGACGGATGTCGAACGCTTCCTCGTCTCGGAGGGATTGTCGTCGAAGGACCTCGGACTGCAACAGCTCAAGTCCGTCGCCGGTACCGGGGCTGTAGTCGCGCAGGCAGGTTCGGAGATCGCCGCTAACTCCAGTCGCTG
This sequence comes from Streptomyces sp. NPDC001156, assembly GCF_053598275.1. Taxonomy (NCBI): domain Bacteria; kingdom Bacillati; phylum Actinomycetota; class Actinomycetes; order Kitasatosporales; family Streptomycetaceae; genus Streptomyces; species Streptomyces sp. NPDC001156. The sequence goes on from NZ_JBSFJX010000242.1 coordinate 7,885, forward strand.
GGTAAAGCTGACTCCGAAGTCGGTACAGCTTGTCAAGAAGTACGGGCTGAGGGAAAGCTCGAAGACGGGTCTCAGTACAGGCGTGGTGAGGGGACAAGAGGGCCAAATCAGGGGATTCGTCGAATTCGTGAGGGGTCCCCGATCGCTTCTGACCAACCCGGCGATTCTTGCTGGTGCTGCGGGGATCATGGCGCAGGTTGCGATGCAACAGACCATGGCCGAGATCACCGACTATCTCGCCACGATCGACGCGAAGCTCGACGACGTGTTGCGTGCCCAGAAGGACACTGCGTTGGCCCGCATGATCGGAGTGGGCTTCGTCATCGAGGAAACCATGACCATCCGGGAGAAGAGGGGCAGGGTCGACGAGATTATGTGGTCGAAGGTGCAGACCGCGCCGACGACGATCGCAGAGACCCAGGCTTACGCATTGTGTCAACTCGATGCGCTTGCGGAGAAGATGGAGCGCAAGACCGACATCGGTGATCTCGCCGCGACCGCCAAGGAAGCTGAGTCCATGGTGCGGGAGTGGCTCGCTGTTCTGGCTCGCTGCTTCCAACTGCAGGACGCCATTGCCGTGCTCGAACTCGACCGGGTGCTTGACGCGTCTCCGGAGGAGCTGGACGGGCATCGCCTCGGACTGAAAGCTGCCCGGCAGGACCGGCTGGAACACATCTCGCGGAGCACCGAGCGTCTGGTGGCCCGGATGCATGCGGCTGCTGGCACGGCCAACGCGAACGTGCTGCTGAACCCGACCGCGTCCCCGGCTGTGGTCCAGTCGAGCAATCATGTCGTGACCGGCGTCTATGACTTCCACGGGCGGCTGGGGATTGAGTCGGGTCGCCAGTTGTCGGAGGCGAGACGATGGGTGGACGCGGCCGCGGAGGCGAGGGACATGGCGCTCGAGACAGGAGCGAAGGGCGTCGATGCCGCCATAAGTTTTGGCAACGAGACCCTCGACCTGGCCGGCTCGGTTGCGGACAAGCTCTCGAGCGACCTCGCCGAGCGAGCGCGCCGTTGGCTCGGGGACGGAAAGTAACGCGACGAGGAGGGCTGAGTGAGCGCCGACCGTCAGCCACCTGCGCAGCCCGACTACACCCGCAACTGCGAAGAGCCCGTAAAGGATGCTCGGCCGGATCTCCGGCTGGCCGACCTAGCCGCAGCCCTGCGGGCAGGGCACCTACATCCACGGCTGCACGTGCGGTCCTGACCGGTCCCCTCCCGGGGGCATCCGAACGGCGTACTAATCTGACCGCTCCTCATTACCCACAACAGAGGACGGTTCATGTCCCGTATCACCCGTCTTGCCGGTGCCGCGCTGGTTGCCGGCCTGGCGCTGGCCGTCTCGGGCTGCTCCAGCAGCGGCACGGCGACCGGCGGTGCTGCTGCCTCCCCCGCCGCCTCCACTCCGGCCCCCGCCGCCTCGGCGCCGGCTTCTCCGTCACCTGTCGACCACACGCTGGCCAAGGCTGACCTGCAGCAGGCCCTGCTGACCAGTGCGGAGGTACCGGCCGGCTTCAAGGCGTCCAAGCCCGACAAGGGTGAGGACATGTTCGGCAAGGCCGACACCACAATGCCGGCTAGCTGCCAGCCCATCGCCGACATCGCGGCCAACGACGCGGCCATCAGGCCGTCCGCCGCGGTGGACCAGGACTATCCGCAGCCTGCGAAGGCATCAGCGATGATCTTCAGCCGTCTCGTCTCTTACCCGGCGGGCGACGCCGAGAAGGCCATGACCGCCCTCAAGGTGGCTGTGAAGTCCTGCGCCACCTACAAGAGCAAGAGCCCGGACGACGGGAGCATCACCCGGGTGCGGCTCGCCGTCCAGCCGGGTCCCGCGCTGGGCGACGACGCCGTCACCCTGGACGCGACGGGCGACGTCCAAGGCCACGCCCTCACGATACGCCTGGTCGACATCCGCATCGGCTCGTCCATGGCCGTCTTTGCGAGCTTCGACTTCAAGGCCGCCAAGGTGCCTGCGGTTCCACAGCTGCTGATGGCCAAGCAGGTCGAGAAGCTGAAGGCGGCAGCCACCGGCTGACTCGGGATCGGTCCGGTGGTGCGCGGCCGCACCGCCGGTCCGGACATCCCACCGACCCTGAGAGGCATTTAGGTCTCACTATTCGGCGAGCGGCCTGGAGAAACGGGCTGGCGACAACGTCAGTACCGCGCTCCAGCCGACTCAATACTCACCGCAAGCTGCACAGCGGGGCGCCTCTACGACTGGCCGAGCCATTGTCAATAGCTGTGGATCAGATGTCCGTTGAGGTCATGTCGTGTGGGCGGTGCCGCTTTCGGCGGCCAAAGCGGTGGCGATGTAGCGGTGTGTGTGCTGGCGCTCTGCTTCGGGGACGGGCGGCAGGAGTTCTTCTTCCCACACGGGCAGAAAGGTGCCGCGGAGCTGGAGCATTCCAGCGGGGCGGGCCAGGAGCCAGAAGTGGAGGTGGGCGCCTCCGTCGCCCACCGGTTGATGTGCACGCGGGCGACGCCGTCCAGGGCGAGCATGGCGCGTTCGACTCGCTGCAGCAGCGGCCCGAGCTCGGCGGCGCGTTCGGCGGGCAGGTCGGTCAGGTCGTAGTGGCCGCGGGGCTGGAGCAACACGGCCGCGGGCAGCCGCAGCTGGGTGCCGAGTGCGTCCAGCCGCCAGTGCTCGTCGGCCCACAACGCTTCGGTGATCGGGGTGCGGCAGGTCCGGCAATCGGCGAGATCGGCCTCGCCGTTGAGGGCTGGCTCGGGCAGGACGGGCGGCTGCAGCGGCTTGGCCTGGAAGTCGCCTTCGAAGGGGAAGGTGGTCCAGCTAACGAGGGAGCCGTCGAGCAGGGGAGGCCGCTCGCCCACCGGCAGGCGGCGCACGAAGGCACTGGACTTAGAGCCAGCCGCGGCGGACCGCCTGTGCGCCCGCCTGGAACCGGCTGGTCGCGCCGAGGCGGGCGGTCAGGTCGGTGATCCGGCGCCGCAGTGTG
>NZ_JBSFJX010000243.1:0-10798 GCF_053598275.1 Streptomyces sp. NPDC001156
GACCACGGACACGATCCGTGTCGCCGGACGCGGCGCGAACGCGGGAGACCAGTGCATCCACCACCGTTCGGGATGCGCCAGTTGACCAGGATTGGATACAAGACTCACTCCTGTTCACTGACTAGGAACGGTTTCCGTGCTGTACGGCTGTCGTGGACTATCCCGGTAGGGGGTTGCCGCTGCCCGCACCGACTGGGAGTCCACGATCGCGGCCGTCGGGTCCGCCATGCGACCCTCCTTTTCCCGCACGCGGTCGCGCAGCAGGTGGTGGAACTCGGCGAGCAGGCCCGTCACCTGCCAACGGCGGGCGAAGGCGTGCACACGCCAGTACGGCGGAAAATCCGCCGGCAGGTTGGCCCACTTGACGCCGTTGTCGACCGCATAGCGCACTGCATCCAGCATCCAATGCCACGAAGTTAAGCGCCCAGCGGCGGTATCAAGCGTGGCGGGAGGCAGAAGGGTGGCTGTTCTCAGCCCGGTTGTTCAGGCCTTTGTGGGAGCGGTGTTCGACCGAGGACATCAGCTCCCGGTGGGCGGTGCCGTAGGAGCGGAGCTTGTGGGTGATCATGCCCCTGGGCACCCGCTGCTGCTTCGTCACGCGCTTGGTCGGGACCCCGTGGGCCGCACGCGGTTACACGGTTGCTTCTGGGCCCGAGGCCGGGCTCCCTGCGGCGATCCGGTCCCGAGGACGGCGTGCCCAGCTTGCCCCGTTCCTGGGATGGCACCCGTCAGTCGGTGCCTGCGGCGAGTTCCTTCGCACGCAGCGCGAGCCACAGTTCGGCGATGTCGGCCGTCTCGGAGAGGTTGCGGCCGGTGATCTCCTCGATGCGGCGGATCCGGTAGACCACGGTCTGCCGGTGGACGCCGAGCGCTTTGGATGTCGTCTCCCAGGAGCGTCGGCAGGCGAGGAACGTCTCCAGCGTGTGCAGCAGGCCGGGGGTGTGCTGGGCCTCGTGTTGGAGCAGGGGGCCCAGGACGCGGTCCACGATCGTCTGGGTCTGGCCGGGGTCGTGCAGGAGCGCCGACAGGACGGTGACGTCGGCGTAGATGGCGATTTGGCCGGGGGCGGCCGTGCGCAGCGCCCAGGCCGCTTCGCGGCGGGCGGCAGCGGCGCGGTCTGCCGTGCCCAGGGGGTTGCTGAGGCCCATTGGGGCGAGGGCCCCCAGACGGCGGCGAAGCAGGTCCAGGGCCTGGTCGGACGGCTCGAGTGCCAGGTAGAGGACGTTGTCCCGGCGGAGCAGCAGGTGGGGGATGTCGCGGCGGGTGAGGGCCAGGTGCAGCCGGCGTTCGTCGGTTTCATCGCCGCCGGTGGCGGCGATCAGGGCGCAGCGGTCGGGGGTCAGGCCGTGCCCGGCGAGTCCCTGGGCGGCTTCGTGGTCGCTCAGGCGGGCGTCGATGAGCTGGGAGAGGAGTTCGGCGCCGAGCCGGCGGTCGTGTTCGTGCTGGACGGCTCGGTGGGAGAGGAGGACGGCGGCGGCGGTGGCGGCGTGCTGCAGCAGTGCGGTGTCGGGGATGGGTGCGTGGAAGTCGAAGGCGATGAGGACGGTGGGTTCTTCGTAGGGCACTTCGACGGCGATGCCCTGGTGCTGGGTGCCGCGCAGGTGGACGACGCCCGGGAGGGTGCCGTGATGGCGGGCTGTCTCGGTGAGTAGGGCGCCAACGAGGTCGGTGGGGGATGGGGGGTTGTGGGACAGGGCCTCGCGGCCGGTTTCCGTGTCGACGAGGGCGAGTCGGCAGCCGAAGTCCCGGGCCAGTTCGCGCAGGGCGTTGGTCTTGGTGGGTTGGGTGACCGTGTGCCGTACGGCGCTGTAGATGCGTTGCGTGAGTAGGGTGCGGCGGGCCTCGTGCTGGGAGTGCGCGTCGGCGACGGCGCGGGTGAGCGCGGTGAAGCTGACTGAGTAGGGCGCCTGGACGACGGGGAGTTGCAGCTGGTCGGCGGCCTGGCGTGCGGCGGGGGTGAGGGGTGGTGTGTGGTCGTCCATGCCGATGACCAGGCCGCTGGCGCCGAGGTCGCCCAGCCGGTGGAGGAAGTCGGCCTGTTTGGCAGCGGCGCGCGGCAGGGTCCGGCCGTTCTTGAGGAGGAGTTCCCCGCCGGTCATCCACTGCCAGGGGGTGTCGAGGTCGGACGAGTGGGCCCAGGCGATGTCGTTGGTGAGCCCGGCGGCGCCCGCCACCACGGTGAGGCGTAGATGGGGCATGTCGACCAGATCCGATACCTGCATCGCGCCCTCGCTTCCATGCCTCCGACGATCCATCTAGTTTAGGAAGATCGTTTTATACGAATCAAGTATTTCCTATCCCGAGGGTGCGGGCGATGCTCCTTGGCAACGTCCGCACCGTGCCGCAAAGGAGCCACGGATGAACCTGACCTCGCAGGTTTCCCAGCGCGAAAGCCAACCCGCTGAAACCGCACGGCTCCATCGAGGCTTCACCCTGCGCTCCGCCCTGTCCTTGGCGTTCGCAGACGTCTCGCCGATCGTCGGCCTGTACGGGATCTTCACGCTGGGCCTGTTCGCGGCCGGGCCGGGCTTTTTCTGGGCCTTCCCCGTCGTGCTGGTCGGCCAGCTGCTGGTGGCCGGCGTCTTCGGCGAGCTGTCCTCGCGGTGGCCGTTCGCGGGAAGCGTCTACCAGTGGGCGCGGCACGTCCGGGGAACGACCTGGGGTTGGGCCACCGGCTGGGCCTACATGTGGGGGCTAACCGTCGCCCTGTCCACGCTCGCCTACGCGGCGGCCGGCTTCGTGCTGGAGGTCGTGGGCGTCTCCCAGCCGAGCCGCATGCTGACGGCGGTACTGGCGGTCGCGATCATCGCCCTCGGCAGCTTCGCGAACATGATCGGCCGCAGGGTGCTGAAGATCCTCGTGGTGGCGAGCATCGTCTGCGAGATCATCGCCTCGGTCGGGCTGGGCACCGTCCTGCTGTTGTTCTACCGGGAGAATCCGTTCAGCGTCATGTTCCACGGCGTAAACCTGGGCGGCATGAACTCGGGCCCCATGCTCACGGCCGTGGCTTTCGTCGGCTTCTCCTTCCTGGGCTTCGAGGCCGCCGGCTCGATCGCCGAGGAGGTCGAGCAGCCCGAGCGCAACGTGCCGAAGGCGATCATCCTGGGCCTGCTGCTCGTGGCTCTGATCGTCATGTACTCCAGCCTGGCGTTGATCCTGGCGATCCCGCACCTGAGCCAGGTCCTGGCTTCCCAGACCGGCGACCCGGTGTCGGACACCCTGACCGCCCACCTCGGTGCGGGCGTCGCCAAGCCTTTGCTGGTGATGTTCGTGATCGGGTTCCTGTCCAGCTTCCTGGCCGTGCAGGCCGCGGTGTCCCGCTGCATCTGGGGCGCAGCCCGCGACCGCGGCCTGCCGGGCTCCGGCGTCCTGACCCGGCTGGCCGGCCGAGAGCGGCTCCCGGTGTACGCCATCGGCCTGACCGGCGTGGTGGCCGCGGCCCTGGTCTTCCTCGGCGGATCCGAGTTCTACAGCGTGCTCGTGAACACCACCGTCGTCGGCTTCTACGTCGCCTTCGGGCTTCCGGTCATCGGAGCCGCCCTCGCCCGCCTGCGCGGCCGTTGGGTTCCCGGGCCCTTCACCCTCGGCCGATGGGGCGCCCCGGTCACCTACCTGGCCTCGGTCTGGATCATCTTCGAGACCGTCAACGTGGTGTGGCCGCGGACCATGCCGGCCACCCCCTGGTACGTGAACTGGAGCATGCTGCTGGCCACGGTCGTGCTCGGGATCATCGGAGCCGGCGTGTACCTGAAGGTGCGCTCGCGCATCGCCGCCCCGATCGGGGAGCGCCTGGCCGCGCAGTCCGCAAACGGCGAGCAGGCGGGAGGCGCCCAGTGAGCACCGCATCCAGGACGGCACTGATCACCGGGGCGGCCTCCGGCATCGGCGCGGCCGTCGCCTGCGCACTGTCCCAGGCCGGGTGGACCGTGGTGGGCCTGGACCTCCACCCCGCCGCCGACGTCGACCTCGCGCTGACCGCCGACGTCTCCGACGCCGCCTCCACCGCGCAAGCCGTCCACCAGGCACACAAGGACCTCGGGCCGATCCACGCGGCGGTCACCGCGGCCGGGCACTACGAGTCGACACCGCTGGGGGACATCACCCCCCAGGCGTGGCGGCGGATGCTGCGCGTGCACCTCGGCGGGCTGCGCAACACCGCGCACGCCGTCCTCCCCGGGATGCTGGAGCAAAGCAGCGGCAGCATCGTGGCCGTCACCTCGGAACTGGCCATCGCCGGCGGTGACCGCGAAGCCCACTACGCGGCGGCTAAAGGCGCGATCATCGGCCTCGTTCGCACCCTGGCCGCGGAATACGCCCCGCAGGGGATCCGCGTCAACGCCGTGGCCCCCGGGCCCACCGACACACCGCTGCTGGCAGCCAATTCCCCTTGGCGTGACCCGCAGTACCTGCAGACCGTGCCCAACCGGCGGCTGGCGCGGCCCGACGAGATCGCCGCCGCCGTCCGCCTCGTCCTCGACCTGGACTTCTGCACCGGCGAGGTCATCTCCCCCAACTGCGGAACGGTGATCTGATGACGACTCGTCCGCCCCACCCCGGCCGGGTGGCACTGGTGACCGGCGCAACCCAGGGCATCGGCCGCGCCGTGGCCCTGCGTCTGGCACAAGACGGCGCCCAGGTGGGCGTCAACGCCCGCGAGAACAGCGCCGACATGGCCGAGGTGGCCGCCTTGACCGGCGGCTTCCCCGCACCCGCCGACGTGTCGTGCACCGAGCAGATCCACGCGGCCGTCGCGGCCATCGAGCAGGAACGCGGCCCTATCTCGGTGCTCGTGTGCAACGCCGCCTACATGACCATGGGATCCTTCCTCGACCACGACGAGGACGACTGGTGGCGCGTCGTCGACACCAACCTGACCGGCGCGTTCGACCTGGTGCAGGCCGTCCTGCCCGGGATGCGCCGACTCGGTGGCGGGCGCATCGTCATCATCTCCTCGGAGTGGGGCGTCACCGGCTGGCCCCGCGCCAGCGCCTACGCAGCGTCGAAGGCCGGACTGATCGCCCTGACCAAATCGCTGGGGCGCGAACTGGCCCCCGAGGGGATCATCGTCAACGCCATCGCTCCGGGCGTCATCGACACCCCGCAGCTCGAGGTCGACGCCGCCGACGCCGGCGTCACCCTCGCCGACATGCACGCCGAGTACGCCCGCGACATCCCTCTCGGGCGCATCGGCAGCCCGCACGACATCGCTGAAGCCGTCAGCCTGCTCACCGCACCGGACTTCGGCGCGCTCATCGGCCAGACCCTGCAGATCAACGGCGGCGCGACCCGGTGCCGGGCCTGACACCCCACGCACACCCGCGGCCAGGGCAGGCCAGCGCAACGACCCAGCAGCAAGGAGACACCACGTGACAGACCAAGGCCACATCCGCCACGACAACGGCGTGGTCGGCCAGGTGGACGGCACCAAGGTGCCCCGCTATGCGGGCTTCACCACCTTCGCCCGCCTTCCCCGCGCCCAGGACGTCGCCGACTTCGACGTGTCCGTGGTCGGCATCCCGTTCGACACCGGCGTCACCTACCGCCCCGGCGCCCGGTTCGGGCCGTCCTCCATCCGGCAGGCATCCAGGCTGCTGCGTCCCTACAACCCGGCGCTGGACGCGGAGCCGTTCCGCGACGCCCAGGTCGTCGACGCCGGCGACATCTCCTGCAGCCCCTTCAACATCACCGAGGCACTCGGCCAGGTCGAGCACGGGCTGCGGGAACTGATCGGCCAGGGGCGCCCCGTGCTGAGCCTGGGCGGCGACCACACCGTGGCCCTGCCGGCTTTGCGTGCCGTGCACGCCGTCCACGGGCCGGTGGCCCTGGTGCACTTCGACGCCCACCTGGACACCTGGGGCGAGTACTTCGGCGAACCGTGCACCCACGGAACCCCGTTCCGCATCGCCTCGAACGACGGGCTCATCGTCAAGGGCCGCTCGGCCCACGTCGGCATCCGCGGATCCCTCTACGACCGCCAAGACCTCCTCGACGACGCCGACCTCGGCTTCACGATCGTGCACTGCCGCGACATCGACCGGATCGGCGCCGACGGCGTCCTCGACCGCATCCTGGACCGCGTAGGCGACACACCCGTGTACGTCTCGATCGACATCGACGTCCTCGATCCCGCCTTCGCCCCCGCGACCGGAACCCCCGAAGCCGGGGGCATGACCAGCCGCGAACTCCTGGCGGTCCTGCGTGGCATGAGCGCCCTGCGTATCGTGGGCGCCGACATCGTCGAAGTCGCCCCCGCCTACGACCACGCCGAGATCACCGCCGTCGCGGCCGCGAACCTCGCCTACGAACTGGTGACCATCATGGCGACAGGCAAGCGGCAGTGAGCGTCCCCGCCGGGCCCGTGGCGTGGCCAGACGGCAAGCAGGCAGCAGCCGCGTTCACGTTCGACGTCGACGCCGAGTCGGCGGTCCTGTGGCAAGCCCCCCACAACGCCCACCGCATGAGCGTCATGAGCCACCAGGCGTACGGTCCGCTGGTCGGCGTGCCGCGGCTGCTGCGCCTGCTGGACCGGCACGCCATCCAGTCGACGTTCTTCGTCCCGGGCTACACCGCCCACCGCTACCCCCACGTCGTGCGCGACATCGTCGCAGCCGGGCACGAGGTCGCTCATCACGGATACCTGCACGAGCAGCCCACTGCCGTCGACGCCGCCGAAGAGGCAGCGAACCTCGACCGCGGCCTGGCCGCCCTGGAGGAGGTAGCCGGGATACGCCCCGTGGGATACCGCGCCCCCATGTGGGACCTGTCCTGGCGCAGCCCCTCGCTCCTGGCCGAACGCGGATTCCTCTACGACTCCAGCCTCATGGACGCCGATGTCCCCTACGAACTGGCCATCACACCGGGCGCGGCCCGCTCCATCGTCGAGATCCCCATCCACTGGGCCCTCGACGACTGGGAGCAGTACTGCTACCTGCCCGACATCAGCGGCAGCGGCATCATCCAGACCCCCACCGCGGTGCGGGAGCTGTGGCAGAGCGAGTTCGAGGGCCTGCGCGCCGCGGGCGGATGCTGGGTCCTGACCAACCACCCGTTCCTGTCCGGGCGCACATCACGCGCCCACCAGCTCGACCAGCTCATGGCCCATGTGACCGCCTGCACAGACGTGTGGGTCGCTTCCCTGGAGGACATCGCACGCCACGTCCGCACCCTCAGCCTGCCACCCCGCTCGATCGACATGCCGGAAACCTGAGCACTCCAAGCTCGACAGTCGGTGGCAGGCGGAGCGGCCCGGCTGCCACCCATGTCTTGAGAAGCCGTATCCCTATCGATCACGAGGACGGTTGATCGAACACGGCCCTTGGGCGGGTGATCTCGGCCGGGTGGATGCATTGAATACAGGGCCCCTTGGTAGCTCGGGTTTGCGACCACTCGAGTGCCAGGAGGCCCTGTTGTTCCAGTCTTGCGTGACGGTCCCCGTCTCGTCCAACTCCGGAGGGCAGCCGGAGGGCTACTGCCACCGCGTGATGCTCGACCAATGCCACGAAGTTAAGAGCCCAGCGGCGGTGTCAACGCATCAGGGAGAGTGATCTTGTAGGTGTTCGGCGCGGTGCGGATGAGTCGGCCGTTGCGGACCCAGTAGCAGAGTTGCGCGGTGAGGCTGCTGAGTGGGCGTCCCCAGGTGGGGAGCCCGAGAGGCTGCGCGAAGTCCCGGGTGTGCATGGCCTGGTTGGAGTTCGCGGCTCCCCGCTGCGTTTCCACCCCGCTGGGTCGCCAGTCCGCAGGTATTGAGCGTTGCGCCCTACGAGCCCCAGGTCTGTCAGCTTCGCACCGCTTTAGGAGCGAGTTTGCGCGATCACGGGTGTGACCTGCAGATTCCCTAGCTTGGCAGAGGCCAGCGGAACATACCTCGGTGAACCTCCGTTCCCCGTGAGTCCCCGTCCGATCTCGCACGAGCGTGGCACGGCCCAGGGACCGTTCCACGACCCCTGGATGCGAACTACGAGCGGGAGGGTCGTTGCATCGTTGGTCAGCATCGGCTGACCTCATACAGTCCCGAGACGGCCCGTCAGGCTTTCCCTGACCTCTTCTTTTTGGCGGCGCGTCGCCTCTGTCGTGGCGTCAAATTTATGCGCCCGGGCTGCCGTAGCCCGAATGCGTCACGACAATCGGCCGGGTGTGGTTCGCTGCTGGGGTGACTCAGGACTTGGAGATCGTCGCATTCGAATCCGCCGAGGCATTCCAGGCATGGCTCGGCGAGAACCACGCCGTCTCGTCCGGCATCTGGCTCAAGCTTCGCAAGAAGGGCCCCGGAATCGTCGCGCTGGACTACGCCCAGGCGCTCGACGTGGCACTCTGCTACGGCTGGATCGACGGCCAGAAGGCCAAGTTCGACGACCAGTGGTGGCTCCAGCGGTTCACCCCGCGCAAGCCGCGCAGCAAGTGGTCCAAGGTCAACCGGGACAAGGCGGCCGCCCTGATCGAGCAGGGCCGGATGCATCCGCCGGGGCAGGCAGAGGTCGACCGCGCCAAGGCGGACGGCCGCTGGGAGGCGGCCTACGACGGCGCGAAGACCGCCACGGTGCCGGACGACCTTGCGGTGGCCCTGGCCGCCGACCCGGCCGCCGCGGAGTTCTTCGAGACACTGGACCGGCAGAACCGCTACGCGATCCTGTACCGGGTCCAAGACGCCAAGAAGGCCGAGACCCGGGCGCACCGGATCGAGAAGTACGTAGCGATGCTAGCGAAGGGCGAGAAGCTGTATCCGTAGTCACGGAGAGGGACCGTGGCCGTGTGGTGGCCTGGGGCCCCGCCGCGCCTGCGGCCCCAGCCATCAGGCGCCCTCGCTGAGCGTAACGAAACGTCAGAGGCCCTGAGCAGGCGCACCGCTCAGGATTGAAGACCCCAGTTGGCTGGCATCGACCGCGTCGATCCAGGCAGGGAGCGTGGCGCCGAGGCGGCCGGTGAGGATCTGTCCGAAGTCGCGGACATGCCCGGCGGCCATGTCCAGTTCGGGGCAGCGGGCCAGGACGTCCTTCTGAGCGGCGCCGTCCTCCTCGGCCAGGGCCGTGGGGTGAGGGGTGAGCCAGCCGGTCACCTGGCGCACCGTCGGCGGGGGGAGCGCTCCGGCCGCAGCCGTGCGTAGGGCGGCGATGTGGGCACGAACCATCTGGTAGGTGACGGGCGCGTTGTCGGCGGGGAGCTCACGGTGGAGGTGGGTGACGCTGGTGCACTCCTCGGCGAATCGGCGTTCGAGGGAGGGCTTGTAGGGGTCCAGCGTGCTGGGGCGGGGCTGGTTCTCACGGATGGTGTCCTGCCAGCGTGCGGCGTTCGCGTATCGGAGCACGGTGTTGAGGCCCCAGCCCAGGTGCCGGCCGATCGCCCGGCGCGAGTGGCCTTGGGCGAGCATCTCGTGGACCAGGGCGTGTGCGGCTCGGCCCGTCGGCTGAGGGGTTCGCAGTCGTCCTGCGGCCGGACTCTGGGCGGGTCGTCTCCGGCAGTGTGCCGCTGGGCAACGGGCTACGCAGACAGTCGCGGTGGGCGGCCACGCAGGTCTCCACGGCCCGGCCGAAGCCCTGCCACAGATGGAACCGGTCAGCGACCTGCAGAGCCTCGGGGGCACCGCGCCGGGCGCCCTCGGCATAGGCGCCCGCCCGGTCCCGGCAGACGATCTCTACACCGGGATGACGGATCCGCCACGCGGCCAGCGGCCCGGCGTCACGCGTCGGAAGCACATCGACCACCTCATGGCCTTCTACGCAGGTCAAAACGGTGGAGTAGGTCCGGCTACGACGAATCGCGAAGTCGTCCACGCCCAGCACACGCGGCGTGCTGAACTGCGGATCCTGCAATGCCATGACCCCGCGCAACAAGGTCATCCTTCCCGCGCCGAAGCCCAGCTGGGCGGCCAGCCGCGCGCCGGCCGGCCCGGCCAGCGCGAGCCCCACCCGCTCCAGGGCATGGTTGAGCCGAGTGGTGAACCGTGCGTACGGGGCAGCCAAACGCGAGAACGGCTCAGCAAACGTCCGATGCGGACAGTCCGTCACCCCGCAGATGAAACGCCGGACCACCAACCGGATCACGAAACCCTGTTCAGTATGCGGAAGATCCTTCAACCCGCGCTGGTATCGGTCGTGCACCCGGTCCGAGAAGCGGCCGCAGTCCGGACACTCCGCCCCAGGCATACGGCCTCTCGCCACCACCTCGACCGTGCCGAACGCGGCCGTCACCGCCTCGACATCCAGGTCGTCGATTCCGGCGAACACCAGCGAGTCCCAGAACGCTGCATTGGTCAGCATGACCAGCACCATCACGGCCCACAGCTGACCATGACAGCGACGACCAACGACCTGGCGGAGCGTGATTTCCAGACGCCAGACGGCAAGGCGTACGCGGTTTCACACGACGCCGCCTCTCACAATCGAACACCGAGGTGACACTCCGCGACGAGTCCCCAAGATCTGTGCCAGAACCGAGTTTTGGCAACGCCGAGGGTCCGTCTGGGCTGGGCCGTCTCGCTGTCAGCCCCGGCCTTTACCATGCTCGGTTATGACCGATGACGTGCTCGACTACTCTCGGCCCAGGCGAAGCCCTTCGCCTGGACGAAGACCGCGGACGAGATCCTCGAACGCCTTGCCGGATATTTGAACCGAATTCCCGACTCAGGACGCTAGACGGCCGCGGCCGCCTGGGCCCGCTCCTGTACGACGCGGCGGCGCCGGGTCGGCATCCCGAGCATCGGGTTGGCAACGCCCCAGGCCGCGCCTTTGCAGACCAGTTCCTTGTAGACGGCGGCGAGCCGTCCTGTCAGGGCCGCCTGGACGGCGCGGTCGTCGGCGGTGAC
>NZ_JBSFJX010000244.1:0-10746 GCF_053598275.1 Streptomyces sp. NPDC001156
CTCCGGTGCGACAATGCGCTGGTGAGCACGGCAGACAAGTCCCCTGGCAGGCGCCGGCCGCCGACGTTCGGCCCCGAGCCGTGGCCTCATACGGCACCATCTGGCGAGTGGTCGCACTGGGACGTGTGGTTCGCCGTGGCGTGCGCGGTGGACTGCGGCGGCGACTGGAATGCCTTCACTGTTCGCCTGACGCGGGAGCGGTCGAGCGGGGTGATGCGCGGGGCGTATCTGGAGCCGTTGTGGAGTCATCTGCTGGATCTGCGGGAACGTCTTGCGGCGGACGGGCACGGTGTGGCCGAGCTGCCGGAGCGATGACATTCCGAGCCCCCGGGGATCGAACTGTTCAACCTCCAAGCGGTGACAGTCACCCATTACCGCTACAGAGGCAACACGCTCCTCACCCCCTGGACCCACCCCAACCACGCCTGAACGCAGAGGTTGTGGAGAGCCCGGTACTCGGAGGCGGATACGCTTGGTCGGCGAGCGGCACGGAGAAACGGACCAGTGGCAACACGGCACCGCGCTCCGTGCCAACTCAACAGGCACTCCGCAGCCGGCTCACGGGGTGTGCAGCCACGCGGCCGAGTTGCCGGCGAGCTGCCCCTGGTGGACGGGGGCGCTGCAGAGCACGATCGATCCCCACTCGGCGGGTGGCCTGAGCGGCATGTCGCCGAACACCACGACGCAGGTGACGCTGTCCCGGCGGAAGGCGAGTACGTCGTCTCGGCCGGGGACGTCGATCCACGTCACCGCCCGGTCGGCCGTGGAGAACAAGTCCCGGTGGACGCGCAGCGCCCTGCGGTGCAGGGCGAGGGTGGAGTCGGCGTCCTTGAGCTGTTCGGACGCGGCGTATTTGACGAACCACTGTGGTTGCGGGAGCCAGGGTTCGGCGGTCACCTGTGTTGGTGAGAAGCCGAAGCTCGGCGCCTGCGCGGTCCACGGCAATGGTACGCGCGATCCGTCGCGGCCTGGGTCGAGGCCCTTGGAGCGGAACCAGGTCGGGTCTTGGCGGGCCTGGTCGGGCAGATCAAGCACCTCGGGCAGCCCGAGCTCCTCACCCTGGTAGAGGTAATGCGAGCCGGGCAACGCGAGGAGGAGCAGGCATGCGGCGCGGGAGCGCCGCTCACCGAGGACGGTGTCCACCTCGCCGCGCGGCCGGATGAGGGCGAGGTTGTGGTCGAGTGATTCGTGCGGCTCGTCGGCGCGGACGATTCCGTAGCGTGTCACGGTGCGGTGCACGTCGTGGTTGGCCAGGGTCCAGGTGATGGTCGCCCCGGTGGACCCGATGCCGGTGAGGGCCCGGTCGATCGAGCTGCGGAACAGCTGGGCGTTCCAGGGCTGCTTGAGCAGGTCGAAGTAGAAGGCCTGGTGCAGCTCGTCCGGGCGCAGGTAGGCGGCGAGGTCGGCGACGTCGGGGACCCAGATCTCCCCCACGAAGGTGAGTTCCCGCTCGGGCGCGTAGGAATCGGCGATGTGGCGCCAGCGGCGGTAGACCTCGTGGACCTGCGGGAGGTTGTGCGTGTACTCGTTGTAGTGGCCGCCGGTCCAGTCCGGCAATTCGGGGTGCTTGTGCAGAGCGGCTGCCACGTCGATACGGAATCCGTCGACGCCCCGGTCGAACCAGAACCGCAACACGTCGTCGAACATGCCGATGACGTCCGGGTGTGTCCAGTCGAAGTCCGGCTGGGCGGCGTCGAAGAGGTGCAGGTACCACTGGCCGGGTGTGCCGTCGGGCTCCACGATCCGGGTCCACGCCGGCCCGCCGAAGATGGACGGCCAGTTGTTCGGCGGCATGGCTCCGTCGTCGCCGCGGCCGTCGCGGAAGATGAAGCGCGCGCGTTCCGGTGAGCCGGGGCCCGCGGCCACCGCCGCGCGGAACCATGGATGCTCGCTGGAACAGTGGTTGGGCACCAGGTCCATGAGCACCTTCAGACCCCGGCCATGCGCGTCGGCCGTCAGGGCGTCGAACGCCGCCAGGTCGCCGTACTCCGAAGCGATGTCCATGTAGTCGGCCACGTCGTAGCCGTGGTCCTTCTGCGGTGAGGGATAGCACGGGTTGAGCCAGATGCCGTCCACGCCGAGGTCGACGAGGTAGTCCAGGTGCTGGCGCAGTCCCTCTAGATCGCCGATCCCGTCCCCGTCGGCATCGGCGAAGGAGCGCAGGTAGACCTGGTAGACAACTGCGTCGCGCCACCACGCTCGCTCGGTGGAGGGGCCGGAGGACGAAGCCAGGGCCACGATTGTGTGCCTTTCTGTGAAAGCGGTCGTCGAACGATCCGAGGTCCCACGCCGACTACTTGACGGCGCCCGCGGTCAGGCCGGAGATGATGCGCCGTTGGAAGAGCAGCACCATGATGATCAGCGGGATGGTGACGACGGTCCCCGCGGCCATCACCGCGGTGTAGGGCTCCTGGTGGGGCTGGGCTCCGGTGAAGCCGGCGATCGCGACGGTGACCGGTGCGACGGCGGCGTTGCCGTTGGACAGCAGGCTGGACAGGAGGTATTCGTTCCAGGCCGAGATGAAGACCAGGATCGCGGTAGTGAATAGGGCCGGTGCGGCCAGCGGCAGGATGACGAGCCGGAACGCCTGGCCGGGCGTGCAGCCATCGATACGCGCCGCCTGCTCCAGTTCCCAGGGCATCTCGGCGAAGAAACTGGTCAGGATCCACACGGTCAGCGGCAGGGCGAAGGAGATGTCGGGGATGATGAGGGCTTGGTAGCTGCCCAGCCAGTGAATGCTGGTGAACAGTTGGAACAGCGGGGTGACGAGGGCGACTCCGGGAAACATGGCCGCGCTCAGGACCAGGCCGAGGACCAGGAACTTGCCGCGGAAGTGCAGGCGCGCCACGGCGTACGCGGCGAAGGTGCCGACCAGCATGGCGATCGCCGTGGTGGCCGCCCCGATGATGGTGCTGTTGAGGAGTGCCTGGCCGAAATGGTTGCCGCGGCTGGTGTCGAACGCGGTGCGGAAGTCGTCCAGCGTGACATGGGTCGGCCACGGGGTGGTGTCGAAGGTGAACCCCACCTGGCGGAACGCGGTGACGACCATCCAATAGAAGGGCCCCAAACACCACACGATGATCGCCGCGATACCCGCATACAGGCCGAGGCGACCGGCAATCCGGCGGAGCGCCAGCGATCGAAGGAAGGGCGCTGCATGGGTGGTTCCCGTGATGCTCGTCATGTCACTTCACCGCCGACTGCTGGGTGCGGATCACGTTCGCGTTGAACAGCTTCACCATGAGGAAGGCCACCGCGAAGATGAACAGGAAGGTGATGGTGGACAGGGCGGACGCGCCCCCGTAGCCCTGTTCGAGCTGGTCGATGACCAAGATGGACAGGGTGGTCGTGGAGTGCCCGGTGCCGCCACCGCCGTGGGTGAGGATGGCGGGCAGATCGTAGATGCGCAGCACGTCCAGGACGCGGAACAGGGTCGCGACCAGCAGCGCCGGGCGCACCAGCGGCACGGTGACATATCGGAAGCGATGCCAGGCACTCGCGCCGTCGACCCTGGCCGCTTCGTACAACTCGGTGGGGATGATCTGCAGTCCAGCGAGGACGAGCAGGGCGACGAACGGGGTCGTCTTCCAGACATCGCCGATGATCACGGCGAACCGTGACGCCCACTGCCCGTCGGTCCACAGGATGTGCGTGCCGAGAACCCTGTTGATGATGCCGTTGTAGGCGAACATGAAGAACCACAGCTTCGCGGTGACCGCGGTGGGGATCGCCCAGGGCACCAGCACGCTGGCCCGCAGCAGCGAGCGGCCCTTGAAGTTGCGGTGCATCACCAGCGCCATCAGCGTACCGAGGAACATCTCGAGCACGACGGTGATGACGGTGAAGAGCACGGTAACGGTCACGGCGTCCCAGAACTCGCTGCCCAGGGTGCCGGGCGCACAGGCGCCGACGCCGCAGCGCTGGAGCAGCCAGTGGGTGTAGTTACCGAAGCCCGCGAACCCGCCGCCCCGGTTGAAGAACCCATTCTGCAGTGACTGATCCTGCCGGAACGAGGTGATCAAAGCGGCCACCACCGGGTAGCCGATGACCAGGGCGAGCAACAGCAAAGTGGGGCTGATCAGCAGCAGTGCGGCACGGCCCTCACCCGTTGTGTGGCGGTGCCGGCGCGTGAGCCGCCGTTTCGACCCGGCCGGCTCCGTTGCCGGTCTGTCGGTGGTAACGGTCATCTGTGTCCCTGTCGTGAGGCCGCGCCGGGGGCGGATGCGCGCGGGATGTGCAGACTCGTGTCGGCGGTGGACCGGACCGTCACCCTTGGCCGGCCCGGTCCACCGTTCCTGACGTCAGCCGCCCGTGGCGGAATTGATCGCTGCCTGCATATCCTTCAGAGCCTGGGAGACCGGCTTGCTGCCCTTGATCGCGGCGTAGGCGTTCTCCTCGATGGCCGCGGTCACACCGGGGTAGAACGGCGTGACCGGGCGGCTCTTGGCGCTCGCGAGGCTCTCTCCCAGCGTCTTGAGGTAGCCCAGCTTGGGGTTGGCCAACAGCGTCGGGTCCGTGTACAGGCTCTTGAGGACCGGGGCGTTGGACTCCTTGATCAGCAACTCGTTCTGGATGTCGCTGCTCTCGTAGAACTTCATGAAGTCCAGCGCGGTCGCCTTGTGTTTGGAGTAGACGCTCATGCCCAGGGAGTGCCCGCCCAGGGTGCTCGCGCCGATGCCGTTCGGCCCGGGCTCGGGCGCCACCGCGAACTTACCCTTGACCACCGAGCTTCCGTCGTTGCTGGCCAGGTTGTAGACGTAGGACCAGTTGCGCAGGAACAGCAGCTTTCCGGCTTCGAACGCCTGGCGCCCTTGCTCCTCCTGGTAGGTGATGGCCTCCTTGGGGATGTCGCCGTTCTTGTAGGCGTCCGCAAGGAACGACAGGCCCTTGGCCGCCTGCGGCGTGTCCACGTCGGCGGTCTTGCCGTCGGACTTGACGATCTCACCGCCGGCGGCATTGATCGCCTCG
The DNA here is from genome assembly GCF_053598275.1 of Streptomyces sp. NPDC001156. NCBI lineage: Bacteria > Bacillati > Actinomycetota > Actinomycetes > Kitasatosporales > Streptomycetaceae > Streptomyces > Streptomyces sp. NPDC001156. The sequence continues at coordinate 4,969 of NZ_JBSFJX010000244.1, forward strand.
GAGGCGTTGACGGTCAGGCCCTCGTACTTGGCGAACTGGCCCGCATAGCAGCCCATGTGATGGGCCTGGGCGATCTTGCAGTCAGCGAGCAGCTCGCTCCAGGTGGACGGCGGCTTGGGGACGAGGTCCTTGCGGTAGTACAGCATCCCGCCGTCGGAAGCCATCGGCGCCGCGTACAGCTTCCCCTGGTAGGTCGCGGCGTCCACGGCCACCTTCAGCAGTGGTGCGGTGTTGAGGGCGAATTTGTCAGTCAGCGGCTGCAGCCAGTTCTGCGCGGCGAACTCCGGCGTCCACACGACGTCGACCGACACCACGTCGTAGCCGGGGTCTTGGGCCTTGAAGTGCTGGACCAGGTCGTCATGCTGCTGGTCGGCCTGGTCGCTCTGCTCCTTGAGCGTGACCTTCTGGTCCGGATGCAGGGCGTTCCACTTCGCGATGATGTTTTTGACGTCGCCGGTGTTGTCCTTGCCCTGCACATAGGTGATGGGGCCGCGGCCCGACGCGTTCTTCGAGGCGGTGCCCCCGCCGCCACCCGACGAACTGCACGCCGCCAGCGCCAACGTGAGCGCGAGGGCACCTGCGGCTGCCACCCGTGGCCGCCTTGCTCTGTTCTCCACCTGGTTCTCCTGTTTCCTTTGTAGGGCAAGGGAGCACTGCGAGCAGCCTTGAGCGGCGAGTCAGTTCGCCACTTCCTGTCCGGGCGTCATGGCACCCCGAAGTTCAGCACCATGGGACACCGGACCTGACGCCGACTCACCCATGCCCCGGAAAGACCTACTCGCCCTCTTGGAGCGTTCAAATATTGCCTGGAAGTTTCCTGGCCGGAATCCGCCGCGTCAACCCCTTGAATCAAGGAAGAAGCGCTCTGGGGAACTTCGGCCCGGGCGGCACCGCGGGTACGCGCGTGCCGGACGCCCGGAGGACGGTACCGGGGGGCAGGTTGCGGTTCGCGGCAGACGCCGGCGACGCAGAGTCGGGGCGGGGGCCGCACCGTTTTTTGACGGGTGCGGTCGCGGCCCTGGCGACGGTGTGCGCGGGACGGTCTCCGGCCGCGCGGGCCCTGCGCTCTGTTGCCGTCCTCGACGTCCCCGCCATTGCAGGAGGGGACGTTGTCGGCTCGTCAGGTCACCGGGTGCTGCGCAAAGCCGCCTTCCGCCGGGGCGGTGCGGTGGGCATACGCTCCGTAGGGCGCCCACCCCTCCAGGTAGCCGGCGATGGCGACCGCACCGGCAGCCGCCCACGCCTGCGGACGACAGGCCGTGGGGTAGGCGAGCAGGAGCCCTTCGTCGCCGCTGGTGGCGCCGTAGAGCTCCGGCAGGCGGTATTCGAAGTGCTCCGCCGCGGCCACGACGCCTTGGGCGAGGGAGCGGGCCACCGAGTGGTGTCCCTCGGCGGCCAGTCCGAGGACGGCGATGGCGGTGTCGTGCGGCCACACGCTGCCGCAGTGGTAGCTCAAGGGGTTGAAGGCCCTGCTCGTCTCCGACAGTGTCCGCAGGCCGTACCCGCAGTCCAGGTCGGGCTGGGCCAGCCGGTTGGCCACCAGTGCCGATTCCTCGCTCGTCAGAAGGCCGGTGCCCAGCAGATGAGCCATGTTCGAGGTGGCGCCGTCCACCGGCCGCTTGACGGCGTCGAGGGCGATCGCGGGGTAGGGCCCGTACGCGTCGCTGAGCCAGTACGACCGCCGGAAGCGTTCGCGCAGCCGCGCTGCCCACTCGCGCCAGTGGTCCGCGGTGCTCAACCCGAACGCGTCGAGGATGTCGGCCCCCTGGGTGGCGGCGGCGTACGCATAGGCCTGGACCTCACACAGCGCCAACGGTGCCTCGGCGAACCGTCCGTCGGCCCAGCGCACCCCCTCGGCCGAGTCCTTCCAGCCCTGGTTGGCAAGGCCGTCGTGCGCGGACGAACGGTACTCCAGCAACCCGTCGCCATCGACGTCACCGCACTCGGCGATCCAGCGCAGCGCCGCATGGAGATGGGGCAGCAGTGCCGCCACCTCGTCTGCAGGCATACCCGAACGCCATGCGTCGTGCAGCAGGCGTACCCATAGCGCAGTCGCGTCGATCGTGCCGTAGTACACCGGCGGGATGACCACGCCCGCCGCCCGCAACGTCTCCCGCCGCACCTCGTGGAGTATCTTGCCGGCTTCCTCGTCGCGCTGCGGGCGCAACCGGGTCCCCTGGCGGCGGGCCAGGGTCCGCAGGGTGCCGGCGGCCAGGCGGGTGCCCAGCGGCAGCAGCAGGGCCGCCGACCACAGGGCGTCGCGGCCGAAGAGGGTGAAGTACCAGGGGCTGCCGGCCGCCAGGAACAGGTCGGCGGGGGCCAGGGGGTCGGTCAGCAGCATGCCGTCCAGATCCTCCAGGCTGCGCCCAACCAGCTTGGCCAGCACCGGATCCCGCGGCTGCGCCGGGGCCAGGAGGATCGCCGGGCCGCCCGCCGCCGGGGCCCCGAAGAGCGCCGAGGTGTCGTTGTCAGCCGGCCCGGTGCTGCGGGTCGCGACGGACAGCGTCAACGACCAGGTGCCCTCGGGGTCCGCATCCACGCGGAACGCGACGACTGCGCCGCCGTCTTCGCACAGCGTCTCCTCCGGCTTGCGGTTCGCTGTCAGCACGACCTCCTGGCCGCCGTCCGACCAGCGCACCCGTGAACCGTCCGCCGCCGCGGCGACCGGGACGCAGTCCGCACCGTCGCGTACCCGACCCATCGAAGCTAGGTCGCTGCCGCAGCGCACCAACATCCGCACGCTGACCGGTCCGGTGCCGCGGTTCACGAACTCCAGCCGTTCCGTGAGCCCGCCCGGTTGCACGGTGCGGTGGCGGTGCAGGCTCACCGAGGTGTCCGAGGAGGCATCGCCGTAAGGCCACACCTGGTAGCTGAAGACGGCCCGGCCGCCACCACCGAGCGACCTGCCCACCGGAGTCACCGTGGCGTCGGCCACCTCAACGTGAAGGTGCGACAGGATCCTGCGGTCGCTGTCGTAGAACCCCTGCACCCCGCCGGTGGTTATCTGGCCGTCGCCTCCGCTCAGGCACACCGACGGTGCCCGCACCACCGTGACCAGCTCGTGCAGTCCGAGGGTGGGCGTGCAGTGGTGGTGCCTCACAAGTCCTCCATCGACGGTGTGATGCTGGGCGCTGGCGCATCCTGTCGGTACATTTACCTGTCGGTACCTTTGAACGTGCAACATGAACGTTACTCGATCGATGCCGAGCTCACTAGGCTCGCTGTCGGCTGGGATGGCACCAGCGCACGAGAGGAGAGCGAGGAAGCGTGGCAGAGCAGGCCTGGCCGCCAACGAAAACCCCGGCCCCGACACTTGTGGACGTCGCCAGGGCGGCCGGTGTGTCCCGGCAGACCGTCTCCAACGTCATCAACGCGCCGGAGCGGGTGCGCTCCGAAACCCGGGAACGCGTGGAGCTGTTCATCGCCCGACTTGGTTACCAGCCCAACCGGCTGGCGCAGGCCCTGCGGGCCAACACCTCACGGATGATTGGCTACCGCATCGAGCCGCCGACGGCCGACGCGCTGGACCCGTTCCACGACCGTCTGCTGCACTCCCTGGCCGAAGCCGCCCGCGCCGCGGACCGTCACCTGCTGCTGTTCCCGGCCGACGACGCCGCCGCTGAGATCGAGGTCTGTCGGCGCCTGCACCGGAGCGCGGGAGTGGAGGCCTTCGTGCTCTACGGCATCGACGCCCGGGACCCGCGGCCGCGTGCCCTGCTCGACCTGGGCGTCCCCTTCGTCGCCTTCGGGCGGACGGCGCAGGGCAGCGAGGAGTACGCCTGGGTCGATGTCGACAACTCTTCCGGCATCGCCGCCGCGGTCAACCACCTGGTCAACCGCGGCCACCAGCGCATCGGGTATGTGGGCTTGAAGCCCGAGGTGAACGTGGGCGACCAGCGGGCGCGCGGCTGGCATGCGGCGATAGACCGGCAAGGGCTGCCTTCCAACTGCCACGCACAGGTTGTGTGCGGGCAGGACACCGTTCCCGCCGGCATGCAGATGGCCTTCGCGCTGCTGGAGCGGTCCGACCCGCCGACTGCGATCGTCGCCGCCTCCGACACCCTCGCCGTCGGAGCCATGCGAGCGGCCCAGCGATGGGGCCTGGAGGTGGGCCGGGACCTCGCCGTCGTCGGCTTCGACGACTCCCCCACCGCCGCCGCACTGGACCTCAGCAGCATCCGCCAGCCCATGGCGGAGATCGGGCAGCAGATCGTGGCCGCCCTGCTCGACTCCACTCCGGCCATGGCGGGCGACTTGGGCACCACCCGGGGCTCCGGCGGGAGGCTGCTGACGCCGACGCTGGTCGTCCGCTCCTCCAGCGCCAGTCCGGCGCCTCGCACCACATAGGGGTGAGCTGGACGATGCTATAGCCGTTCTTCGGCAGGAGTTCACTGTCGACGACGGCAGCTTTCTGGGTGGAGGGAAGCATGCAGGCGGTCCCCGATCAGCCTGATGACGAGCAGCGGGATTCGCCTGAAGCATCCAAATCTCATGCCAGGACCAGACGCAGGAGGTTTGGATGGCTGACGGGCTGCCTGATCCCGGTGCTACTCATAACTGTCGCGGTTGCCTACTTCTACGCGCAGGACGACACCCCGACGCCCGCGCACTTGGCGAGACCCCAATTGGTCGGATCGTGGTCAGGCCCCAATGGGGGCTCTCTGGTGCTTCGCATAGACGGGACGTTTGTCGCCCGAAAGGACTGCGGATTCGGGGTATATGACGACGTTCCGGGGTCTGATAGAGGAAACTGGGGTATCGGCCACGGTCTCTGGAGTGCCGACGAACACGGTGCCGACACCGGAGGAGTGTGGTTCTTCGGCAAGGCCTCCTCGAACGAGTTGGACGAGGGCGGCAACAAGGATAGCCCGGTCCTCTGGCAGAACGTCGGAGACCCGGACAGGAGCGTGTTCTGTGAGCTCCACAAGTCGTGTGGGGCTCGTAAAGTCATCGCTGCGGATGAGCAGCGGTGTACATGGTTGCCGGTGGTGGCTGAGAGGCTGTCCCGATGGTCGTGTCGCTGTTGTACCGCGCTGCTCGCACGCTGCTGTCCCTACCGGCTGTCCTGCTGCGCCGAGACACCGCCAGGGAAGCCGAGTTGTTGGTGCTGAGGCATGAGAACTCAGTCCTGCGCCGTCAGCTCAAGGTCCCGGTCCGCTACAAGTGGGCCGACCGGTTCTGGCTCTCCGCGCTGTCCTCGCTGATACCGCGCCGCCGCTGGGCCGATGTCTTCCCCGTCACCCCCGGCACCCTGCTGGCCTGGCACCGCAAGCTGATCGCCAAGAAGTGGGACTACTCCGCCCGCCGCGGCCACACCGGCCGACCCCCGACTGCGTCCGCGCTCAGGAAGGTGGTGCTGCGCTTGGCCGGCGAGAATCCCCGGTGGGGACATCGTAGGATCCAGGGCGAGCTTGCCCGGCTGGGCCATCCGATTGCACCGTCCACGATCTGGGGGATCTTGAACGCCGCGGGCATCGACCCGGCTCCACGCCGGTCCGGCCCCAGCTGGCGCGAGTTCCTGACCGCCCAAGCCCAAGGGATCATCGCAGCCGACTTCTTCCACGTGGACACCATGCTCGGAAAGCGCCTGTACGCCATGGCGTTCCTGGAACACGGCACCCGAAGACTGCACATCACCGGCGTCACCGCCCACCCCACTCGGGCCTGGGCGACGCAACAGGCCCGCAATCTCTCCGCCCAACTCGACACGCGCATGAAGTCCCTACGCTTCGTGCTGCGCGACCGCGACGCCAAGTACGACCCGTCCTTCGACGCCGT
>NZ_JBSFJX010000245.1:0-10664 GCF_053598275.1 Streptomyces sp. NPDC001156
GCGCTGAAGTCGAGGTCTTCGATCGCGATCGACAGGTCGTGGCGTTTCGCCCAGTGCAGGAGCCGGATCAGTGCATGCCGTACCTGGGCGTCACGCCGGTCCGCGGTGCCGGACAGGTCGTAGAAGAACCGGCGCGGTTGGCCGCACGGGTTGCCGTGCTGATCGAGGCGCCAGGCGGCCAGATGGTCGGCGTTGGTGTCGACGCTGATCAGACCGCCTGCGCGGGCGTGGGACAGCGGGACGGTGGTGACCGGCGGGATGGTCCAGGAGGCGGTGAGGTACCAGCGGGAGCGGCCCATGTCGTAGTGGATGCGGTAGGCCACGGACCGGTTCGTGGTGATGCGGTCGGCCCACTCGTCGCTGCGATGATGGAACGTCACAGCTTTGGACAGGACGTACCGGCCATGCGGGGCATTCGCCAGGTAGGCGAGCGGAGCAGGCAGCTTTAGTGACACTTCGCCGTCGGGTGTGACGCGGATCGTCTCGTTCCCGAACCGCTTGCCCGATTCGCCGTCCGCCTGCAGGAACCAGCGCGCTGCTTCCCAGCGCTGTCGCCATGCGTGCCTGGTGAGCTGCGCCGCGTCGAGGTGGTGTCGGGTGTGGAGCAGGCGTTTGCCGCCCCGCACCACCCGCACCCGCCCCACCTCGTGATCGGCCCGCTCCCGCTCCAGCCGGTCCTTCAGCAGATGCAGTCGCCGGGTCTTGTGGAACCACTCCTGGCGGGTGCGGTATCCGCCCGGCGCCCGCTTCGAGCCCTTCTCGCCCACCGGCAGCGACAGGCGGTGCGCGATCGTCTTGATACCGGCCTCAAGGCTGTGGATGTGCGCGAGCTGGGCACGCCGGGACAGCGCCCACTGATCATGGGTGGCCTTCGTGATCGAACCGGCCCACCGCGAGGACGACGCGTCGGTCAGGGCCCGCTTGCGCCTGGCCCACGTATCCGCGGAGTGCTCCAGGCCCTCGGCGCACCGGCGTTTGAGATCCTTCGAGGCCAGCGACCCCAGATGCGCGCCGACCACACGTAACACCTGCTCGTCGTCCGGCGTGAGGTCCTTGAGGCGGGTGCGGATCGCCACGCCGGACGGGCCGACGGCCACGAAGGAGGCAGCGATCGTACGCAGCAACTCACCACGCATCGATGCACCCCCTCCCCAACGCTTGATCAGCAACAGGAAGAACGCTACCGGCCGGCACTGACATTCAGAGCCCGCCAAGCGTCGTGCGCGCGCTGCACCACCACGAACCAGTACATGCTCGTGCACACTCACACACACTCCTGCACATCCGAAACCGAACAGCTCCCAACCCTCAGGTGCCTTTCCCTGCTTTCCGCTGTGGGCCGGGCCGCTGATGTCCTTGTGGCCGGGGCGGTCCGGCTGTGCGGTGTCATGACGATCTGCGGAGGCGGCGCGTGCCGCGCGGCCACGCTTCGCGACGGCCACCTCGCGTGATCACGTAGCCGAGGAAGGCCGGTGCCCATCACTGATCAGCAAGGCAGTTCTCCGACCGCGTGGCGCGGCGAGCACCGCGCAGTCGGAGAGCCCCGAGAGGGACCTGGAGCCGACTACCTCTCCTCGCCGTTGTCCTGCCCCGGCGTACGCGGGCCCTGCAGTTCGAACCGACCGTTGCCCTCCTCGGGGCGGGCGCTGGTGTTCTGGCCGCCCTGGCCGTTGAGGTTCTGCCGGACCGAGTCCAGGATCGTCAGGCCCTGGGCGACCAGACCGGCCGCGATCTCGCCGAGACCGTCCGCGCCGTTCAGGACGTTGACATTGGCACCGGAGAGGCCGCCCGCGGCCTCCTTCACGATCTGCGGGAGCTGGTCGATCAGCATGCGGTCGAGGGCGACCCGGTCGTGCGAGGCCGCGGCCTCCGCCTGGATCTTCATGCGCTCCGCCTCGGCGATGGCGAGGATCCTGACCCGCTCCGCCTCGGCCTCCGCGGGCTTCACGACCTCGGCCACCAGCTGCTGCTGCCGCAGCTTGGCCTGGCGCTGCGCCAGCTCGGTCTGGGCGGCGAGCACCTCCTGCTGGGCGTGCGCCTGGGCGAGCGGTCCGGCCTGGGAGGAGTGCGCCTGGGCGCGGTCCACCTCGGCCGAGTACTCGGCCTTCACCACCGCCGTCTGCCGGGCGTACTCGGCCTGCTTGCGCGCGGCGTCCTGTTCCGCCTCGGCCGCGGCCTGGTTGGCCTGGGCCTGGGCGATCTGGGCCTGCCGCTGGATGGCCGCTTTGTGTGGCGCGGACATCGCGTCGATGTAGCCGGTGTCGCCGTCGTCGATCGACTGGATCTGCAGCGAGTCCACTATCAGGCCGATCTTCGCCATCTCGGTCTTGGAGGTGTCCAGCACCTCGGCTGCGAGCTTCTGCCGCTCCGTGACGATCTCCTCGACCGTCATCGAGCCGATGATGGCGCGCAGATGGCCGGCGAAGATCCGGCCGGTCAGGACCGACATCTGGTCCTGGTCGGAGAGGAACCGCTGTCCGGCGTTGATGATGCTCTCGTTGTCGTTGCCGACCTTGAACGCGATCACGGCACGGACGTTGAGCGCGATGCCCTGCCTGGTCACGCAGGTCTCGGTGACCTCGGCCTCGCACATCGACAGGGTAAGAAAGCGGACCTTGCGGACGACGGGGAGCACGAACTTGCCATGCCCCGTCACCACCCTGAACGGCGCGCCCCCCAGTCCCCGCCGTCCACCCGAGATCAGCATCGCCTCGTCGGGGGCGGGAACGCGGTAACCGAACATCCTCTTCTCCTTAACCGACGTCGGCGGCATCGCCGCGCAACGTGTCCAATGGATCGCCCCACTCGATGACGTCGACCTCACGACACCCTCGGGACTCGACCACAAGTACCGTCGTCCCGATCGGCAGGGGTTCCTGCGACCAGGCGAGGAAGGTTTCGGAGCCGCCTCTGACCCGCACCAGGATCTCGCCGGGACCGGCGGATCCACGCGTGCCGATGAGCAGTTCCCCCGTGCAGCCGATCACGGCCTCGTCCTGCACCATTTGCCGACTGCCTCCCATCGTTCTGGCCCTGATATTCCGACCTTAGACCCACCCGTGACAGGCGCCTACACTGCGGTCGAGGCCTGCTTTTCAGCACGGCGCACCACCCGTCCCGGTAGGGCACCTGGCCGCGTCGACACCGGGATGACCGCGCGGTCATGCATGAAAGTCCCGGACCCGCGGTCGGCCAGGGCGTCGAGGGCGACGAGCTCTATGAAGGCCCGAAGACCCCTGGTTCACCCCGCTGCCGTGACATCACGCGAGCGATCCGGGCCGCCGCCGGCCAGTCGGTACTCGACCGCGAGGTCCAGGACCGGCTCCTCGCCGCCGTACGGACCAAGCAGTCGGCACCCCAGGAGCCATTGCCGGCAGACCTCATGCCCCGGGAACGCGAAGTGCTCACCCTGATCGGCCAGGGCCTTCCCAACCGGGCCATCGCTGAGCGGCTCTTCATCAGCGAAGCCACGGTGAAGACCCACATCAACAACCTGTTCGGCAAGGCGGACATCCGCGACCGGGCCGACGCGGTCCGCCGCGCCATCGACGCCGGACTGGCCTGACCAGGTTTCCCTGCCTCTGCCCACTGCACGTCACGCGCCGGGATGTACCACCGGGACCCGGAGGCGATCAGATGCGTTGGCGCTGACCAGCCGAAACGGGCGACAGCTGGACGGTCGTCAAGGGTAGCCGGCGTGTCGGTGTCACGCGGGCGCGGGCGCTGGATGCACTGCGGCGGCAGGTGCCGGCGTGCACGCACCGCCGAGCGGATACCGCGCTCGGTTTCATGGAGCAGGCCGCCGGGCGGGCCGGCTGCCGCAGTCGTAGGTGATCGCGGAGAATTCCCCTGTGGAATTTACCTGAAACCTATTGACTTGCGACATATAGGGAGCACCCTGGTTATTAGGCCATAACACCGAAAGAGCTGCAAAGTCGATGAGGACGCCTAGTCGGCCGAGTGACTTGGACAGGATGTGGTTTAGGCCCCCGGCAAGCCGGCGCGATACCGAGGCGACAGTGACGACTGAAGCTTCAGGACACGGGCAGCACTACCGGGGACTGATTTGCTTTGGAGCCTTCGCACGGGCCGGGTGCCGGTGCGAAGGCTCTGGCATGCCTACTCTCCCAGCAGAATCCGAAGAGCAGCAGACGTAGCCCGCTCCTGCGGAAGGTAGACGTCGTTTCTTTGGCGGTTGGCGGTTGGCGGTTGGCGGATCGGTCCGCTCGTTGACGCAGACTTGTTGGTGCCGTGCCCGACCACCGCAACCCCCCGGGGCCGGGCTGGGACCGGGCTGTGCTGTGACCGGCCGCGGGCCCGACCGTAATCCGCTTGACCCGGCCACGGGTCAACGCTGCACTGTGGCGGGGCACCACGAGTCGTGGTGCCGGTATCCCGGGGAGGCAGCGGCAGCAATGGAGATACGTCCCACGACCGACCAGGACCACGACGTCTTCGTCGATACTCTCCATGCCGCGTTCGGGCGCTTCCCGGAGACTCCGACCGAGGGCCGCGGGGTTTGGTGGTCGGCGCTCGAAATGGACCGCAACCTGCTCGCCATGACGGCGGACGGGCGGCCCGTCGGCACCGCCGGTGCGTACTCCTTCGAACTCACCCTGCCCGGCGAGATCCTTGCCCCGGCCCCCGGAGTGACCGCCGTCGGCGTCCTGCCCTCGCACCGACGCCAGGGCGTGCTCAGCGCGATGATGCGGCATCAGCTCAACGATCTGCGGGCCCGAGGGGAGTTCCTCTCTGTACTGCTGGCCTCCGAGGCCCTGATCTACCGCAGGTTCGGCTACGGACCGGCGACTCACACGCAGCGGGTGACGGTGCCGCGCCACAAGGCCGCCCTCGCCCTGCCCCGGGCGCGCGGAACGGCCGACGCCCCGGCGACCGGGTCGGACACCGGCTCGATCGAGCTGCTGCGGCGTGCCCACTGCGGCGAGATCCTGGAAGAGGTCTACGACCGGTACCGCCGCGCACAGCCCGGTGCGCTGTCCCGGCCGCACCGCTGGTGGGCCCTGGGCGCGGGGCAGCCCCCGGTCTCTCCGGCGCCACGCCACGTCGCCGTCCACCGTGACGCCGACGGCGTCCCGGACGGGTACGCCAGCTACTCGCTGAGCGAGTCCGACACCCTGACGGTCGACGAGACCATCGCCACCGACGACACCGTCTTCACGGCCCTGGCCCGGTTCGTACTCGGACACGACCTGGTCAGCCAGGTCGTGTTCAAGCACGTCTCGCCCGACCACCCGCTGCGCTGGCAGCTTGCGGACTTCCGCGCCGGCCAGGTGAGCAACGACACCGACTGGCTCTGGGTGCGGCTGCTGGACGTCCCGCGTGCGTTGACGGGGCGCGGCTGGTTCACGGACGGCGAGCTTGTCCTCGACGTCGACGACCCGTTCCTCGGCGAGCGCGGCCGCTACGTGCTGACCGTCCGCGACGGCAAGGCCGACTGCGTCCCGACGGACCGGGAGCCCGACCTGTCCCTGGACGTGAGCGACCTGGGCTCCGTGTACCTCGGCGGCACCGCCCCGAGCACGCTCGTGCGTGCCGGACACATCCGGGCCCACAGCGCGGGTGCGGCCGCCCTCGCTGACGCCCTCTTCCGCGCCGAGCGCTCCCCGCACTGCCTGCACTGGTTCTGACCGCGTGCTCGCCGACCCTGCACAAGTCTCGTCCGGCGCTGTTTTTGAGCCGGCCGGTGCGTTGGGCTTGATGTGAAGGGTCTCGTTGAGCGTCTGGCGACGGCGTCCGCCGCGACCTGGCATCCCTGGAGCGGCACGACCTCAGTGCCTGGCCTACGGGCCGGCGGTCCTGGACGACGAGCCCCTGGTCGTGCGGCACCGGCCCTCCGGGACCAGGTTCGAGGTGCGCATCGGCGGCATCGGGGACAACTTCCAGTTGGACACGTTGGACACGTTGGACACGCTGCTCGCCCACGTCCTCGTCGGCGGCCACGTGCCCGGCACTGCGCCTTCGGCTGAGAGCGTCCGCCTGGCCACGGACCCCGAGCCCGCCCGAGGCCGCGTCGAGGCCGTCGCCACCGGGGCCGTCGAACTCTTCGCCCGGACGGCGAGCGGATCTGGAACGAGGGGCTGCCCGACGACATCCCCGTGGTGGAGGGATGCCGTCTGCTCGTGCTGGACGAGTGGATGTATCACCGCAGTTGGAGCGTCGACCGGTTCTTCCCGCCGCTCCCGGGGCCGGCCGAGCTGACCCGCGTCCTTTCCGCCGACGAGGTGCGGACCCGGTTCGCCCGTACCTCGTTCGGCAACCGGACCGGGACCTGCCGGGCTTCCTGACTCGGTGGACCCGGCCGTCACCGCGCGGCGGCTGGAGTCGGAGTTCGGACCTGATCCCCTCCGTCGAACAAAGAGTGCGCCGGGGTCCCGTCGAAACTGCTGAACATCTTCCTGGTGATCACGGAGTTGCGACACTCTGTGATCACCGGGGATCCTCGGCGACTTGGATGATCGTCCTGCCGGTGACGCGCCGATCAGGGGCGAAGGCGGCGGCTGCCTCGGTCAGCGGGCGGACCGCGCCGACCCGCACGTCGAGCCGCCCGTCCCGGAGCCGCTGCGCCAGGTCGGCGAGACGCGCGCGGTCGGGTTCCACGACGAAGAACAGCGCCCGTCCGTCCTTGGGCCGGACGGTGGGCGGCTGGGCGATCGTGACGAGCGTGCCACCGGCGCGGACGAGCGCGGCCGAGCGGTCGAGGATGTCACCGCCGATCACGTCGAATACGACGTCGACCTCGCCGGAGTCCTCCAGCCGGCCGGCCTCGAGGTCCAGGAACGTATGCGTGCCCAGAGCGAGGATGGTGTCCCGGTCGGCGGACCGACCAGTGCCGATCACACGAGCTCCCGCCTCCAGCGCGAGCTGCACCGCGATCGAACCGACGCCACCTGCGGCGCCGTGGATCAGGACGGTCTGGCCGGTCATGATCCGCGCGTGGTCGAACAGGCCCTGCCAGGCGGTCAGCCCGGAGATCGGCAGCGCGGCCGCCACCGTGTGCTCGACATCCGCGGGAAGCGGGGCGAGGTTGCGGGCCTCCACGGCGACGTACTCGGCCAACGAGCCGTTGCGGGCCCAGTCGGTCAGTCCGAAGACCCGCTGGCCGACGGTGAGGCCGGTGGTTCCGTATCCGAGCTCCGCCACGACACCCGAGACCTCGTGCCCGGGCACGCTCGGCGTGCGGTCGCGGCCGGCGCGATCGGACCACGTTCCGGGCCAGTCGAGCTCTCCACGGGTGAATCCCGCGGCATGCACCCGCACGATGACGTCGTTCTCGGCGGCATGGGGATACGGCAGGTCGGTCAGGGTCAGCCCGCTGACGCCGGCGTCGCGGTCTGAGGCGGTGATGGCTTGCATGACTGTTCCTCTGTCTGGCTTTCCGAAGAGTGCATGTATCAATCACGTCAGTGGATCTTTACCGTCGTGTCGTTGCCTCTCGCAGGTACTCCGACAGACGACGGCTGCTTGCATCGGACCGGTACGGCCGGTACGGCCGATACGGCCAGCATGACCGGTGGGTCCGTCGGCACGTGACCGACCGGCATGGATGAGGGCAATCAGTGACAGGACCCCGACGAACCCGATGGAGAGATAGCTCGTGGCTTTCAGCCCCCATGAAGGAGCCAGGAGGCCGGCCGCGAGGGACGGAAGACTCAGCGCCGCGTAACTGACGACATAGACGGCCGAGAACACCTCCGATCGCGAGTCCGCCGTGGTGATCTCCCCGATGGCGCGGAGGTTGCCGTTGAACGTCAGGCCAGCCCCAGCCCCGCCATGACGGATCCGCCCGCAAAGGTGACCAGCGACGACAGGGCGATGGCCACCGCCGGTCCCGCCGCCCCGAGGGGCAGGAAGACCGCCCCCAGGAGCGTGGCCAACCGCGCTGTATGCCGGAGAGACCACGTGCCTCCCACGCCGCTGGCCAGGAACAACGCGGCGATGTCGAGCCCGCCCGCAGCACCCCAGGTCACGTGCAGGACGCCGGTGACCACGGAGGGGGCCAGCGCGAGGAACAGCCCCGTCACGGACCATCCCGCGACGAGGGCGGGTACGGCGGCCAGAAACCGGGGCCGGGCTCCTTGCGGAACCCGCACCCTCGGACGTAGCGCGGCCCGCACGCCGGCTCGCGGCGCCGCCGTCTCGGGGATCCGGACAACCGTCACCGTGAGGATCAGGAAGACGAAGGTGAGGACGGAGAAGACGAACGTGTCGGGGCGGGGATGATCGCGGCCGGAAGCCACCGGTGTCATCGGATTGCCTCTGGCTTCATCGAAATCAATTCGGCCAGGACGCATCAATGACGCGCTCGACCATGGTCTTGCGGCGGAAACCTGGAATGAAGTGTTCCAGTACGTCCGCATTCACGGTCCCGTAGGTAGTGTCCGGACGATTCTGGAGCCCGTCGACGAATGCCTGCAGGAATTCCTTCTTGAATTGTCCGCGCGGATGGGCGGCGATGATCTCGTCCACCTGACCGCCATCCAGTCGGTCCAGCCCCCAGCCGACCGCGTCGGTCAGAACGCCGTAGTTCGTGGCAGCCGTCTCCGGGCCCATCCGGCCGGGAATCCCCGGTGTCGTGTGCAGCGCGATCGCTGTCCAGACGACCTCGACGGCGCTCTTCGGGAACCCGCGGTCGAGCAGGAACTTGCGCGCGTGGTCGGCACTGTCGAGTTCGAAGCGCTGCTCCGTGTCGGAGAACGGGGTCGAAAGCCCCGTGTCGTGGAACATCGCGGATATGTAGAGCAGCTCCGGATCAGGCTGGAGGCCGAGTTCGCGCGCGTGAAGAGAACCGAAGAGGAAAACACGCTGGGAGTGATGGAAGATGAGAGGACTGGCCGTTTCACGAAGAAAACTGGTAGCCTCCGCCACTGCTGCGATCTCGGGTATTTCCACTGCTGCAATGATGGCAGTCATGAAGTTCGCGCTTTCGATGCGGTGGTGAGGAGCAGGTAGTGCGTCTGGCCTCTACGATGCCCACTGCGTGGTTTCGCCGCCGCCTCGGTTCGGCCGTGAACCACTCGAATCCAGACACCTGAGGAATAGGGTTGTGAGCTCCGAAACGCATCGGGTCGCGATCCTCGTCTATGACGGGGTCGCACTGCTGGACGTCGCCGGCCCCGCAGAGGTGTTCGGGGAAGCGAATCGACTTGGCGCCGACTACCGGATCGCCCTACTGTCGACGACCGGTGCCGACGTCGCCTCGTCGATCGGCCTGCGGATGGCCGTCGACGGCAGCCCCGCCTCCGAGCCGGACCCTGACACGTTCGTGATGCCGGGCGGGGTCGTCTATCCCAGAGCTCCCGTCACCCAGGATCTGATCGAGGCCGCGAGGGAGCTGGCGGTCCGATCTGGCCGGGTCGCGTCGGTCTGCTCCGGAGCATTCGTCCTCGGCGCCACCGGACTCCTGGACGGCAAGCGTGCGACCACCCACTGGAAGATCGCGGGCGAACTCGCCGCCCGGTACCCGAAGATTCGCGTAGAACCCGATGCCATCTACGTTCGCGACGGAACTACGTACACCTCGGCGGGCGTCACCGCCGGCATCGATCTGGCGCTGGCTCTCGTCGAGGAAGACCACGGTCCTGACCTGAGCCGGGACGTCGCCCGGGCCCTGGTGGTCTACCTGCAACGCGCAGGCGGCCAGTCACAGTTCTCCGCGCCCCTGCAGGGCCCACCGCCCCGGTCCCCGGCCCTTCGCACCATCGTCGACCTGGTGACGGCGAATCCCGCGGGGAACCACTCCCTTGGCGAACTCGCCGGGCATCTCCACCTCAGTCCCCGCCATCTCACGCGGTTGTTCCGAGAGGAGTTGTCCACCACACCGGCCCGCTACGTCGAGTCGATCCGGTTCGATATCGCGAAGGCTCTGCTCGACCAGGGGCATACCGCGACACAGGCGGCGTCTTTGGCCGGGTTCCCGAGCTACGAGAGTCTCCGGCGGGTCTTCACACGAGAGTTGTCCATCAGTCCCGCTGCATACCAGCGCCGTTTCAGCACCGCCCGCCGTACCCGGTAGCACCGACAGACACCGACGGCAGTTGCCGCATCGCTTCCCACGGCGGTGGGATGCGCGTTGGGCGATTGACCGTCGAGCCAGATATTCAGCTTGCATCTACCCTGTCGGCGGTTCCCCCGTCGCACAGCGCCGCCCGCCCGGCTGCCGCCGATCTCTGAGGAAACGTGACTGTGCCCGCAGATGCTTCACGAGCCGGTGCATCTGGGGTCCGGTCAGTCCGGTCCAGGCCCGCAGGTCGGTAGTGGTGCAGTGGGTCAGACGCAGGCCCGTAACCGACGGCGTAGGGAGTCAAGCTGACTGGCTGCAGGGGGCGTTGTCAGTGGTGGCAGGTAGCTTTGATGTGAATGCCGAGGCGGCGCATGCCCGGAGGGGTCTCCGTACGTCGGCGGGTCCACAAGGAGGTGGGAAAGTCCATGAGCACGAGCCTGCTCGATGCCGCGCCCGCCTCCGATGCCGCGCCCGTTCGCCGGTTCCGGGGCAAGAACAAGGGCGAGCGCTGGAAGCGCGGCGAGGACACCGAGCTGGCGGTCATCCGCCTGCCCCTGGACGTCCACCGCCTTGAAGACCTGCAGCGTGCGGAGAACCTGTACTCGGCGATGTGGGCGGTCAAGCGCGCCCTGCAGCGCGATGC
>NZ_JBSFJX010000246.1:0-10629 GCF_053598275.1 Streptomyces sp. NPDC001156
TCGTTGGTGCTGGCCACCTGGGCACTACTCCTTCTCCGCCCTCGACTCAATGAATCGTCCAGTATGCCTGACTCGGTCTACTTTGACAGAGAGGGGTGGGTGGAGACCGCGTTGGAGGTGATGGTCGAGCACACCGATCAGTCGAAGCCGTCGCGGACACTGGTGATTGAGCGGACGCGGGCCCGGGTGGTTGCCCGGTTCGGTCCGGAGGTGGTGCCGCAGCCGAGCAGGGCGACTGCGTTTCGGGTGCTGGAGGGCCTGGAGCGGCGGCATCCGCTGTTCCGGCTGAGTACGAAGCGGAACCGGGATATCGCGGATCGTCCGGAGGGTCCCTACGGGAAGCTGCGGCCGACGCGTCCGGGTGAGTATCTGCTGATGGACACCACGCGGTTGGACGTGTTCGCGTTCGATCCGCTGACGTTGAAGTGGGTGCAGGCCGAGCTGACGGTTGCGATGGACTGGTACACCCGCTGCATCACCGGGATCCGGCTCACGCCGGTGTCGACGAAGGCGGTAGATGTCAGCGCGGTGCTGTTCCAGTCGTTCAGGCCGCGGCCGGCGGGGCGGGACTGGCCGCGCGGTGCGGTCTGGCCCGAGCACGGCATCCCGCGCACGGTCCTGGTCGATGTCGAGGGCGCCGTCGGTCCCTGGCTGGCCTCGCCACCGCTGGTGCCCGAGACACTGGTGGTCGATCACGGCAAGGTCTACGTCTCGGAGCATCTGACGAGCGTCTGCCGCCGGATGGGGATATCGATCCAGCCTGCGAGGCTGCGGACGGGCCGGGACAAGGGACCGGTGGAGCGGTATTTCCGGACCTTGAGGGAAGGGCTGCTTGAGGCGCTTCCCGGTTACAAGGGGCCGGACATCCACTCTCGGGGTGAGGCTCCGGAGGACGATGCGTTCTTCTTCCTGGACGAGTTGGAGGCGATGATCCAAGAGTGGACGGCGGTGGTCTATCACTGCAGGCCGCACGCGAGTCTGGTCGATCCGGGGGTGCCGGGGCTGCGGATGTCCCCAGCGAAGATGTTCGAGCACGGGATGGCCCGGGCCGGCTGGATTGAAGTCCCGCGGGACAAGGACCTGGCCTTTGAGTTCCTCGCCACGAAGTGGCGCACGATCCAGCACTACGGTGTCGAGATTGGCCGTCGCCGCTACAGCGGCCCCGGCCTGAAGGGCCTGAGTGGTATCCGGAGTCCTTACGACGGCCCGGTCAAGAATGGCTGGCCGTTCCAGGTGGACCCCGACGACATCACCCGGATCTACTTCCGTGATCCGGCCACCCAGGCCTGGCACACGCTGGTCTGGGAGCACGCGCCGTCGGTCGAGATGCCGTTGAGCGAGGACGCGTTGACATTCGCTCGGCAGTTGGCTGCCTCGAAGTATCGCTTCCCCGACGACCGGCTCGCTGTCGCTGACTTGCTGGAGCGGTGGAACCTCGGGCCGGGCACCACGATCGCCGAGCGGCGCATGGCTCTGCGGCTTTCACGCGAGCAGGCCGCCATCGAGCTTCCGAGGGGGGAGGCGGAGACGGTCGTCTCCCTTCCGTCCGTCCGCAAGGCCCTCGGTCAGGACGAGACGCCCGCGGAACCGCGGGAGCCCGACGTGGTGACGGAGACGGGGGACGACGACGAAGCCGATCTGGAGGACCTCGCCGACGACAACGACTTCTACGCTGATGCGCTGGAGGACGTGTGAGCGAGAACAGCGTTCGGGGGCCGGACAACCTTGCCCTGTCGCGGAAGGAGGACTTCAAGGCGTTCGCCGAGAGTCCCCGCCGTATCCAGCCTGACCTGCTGACCCGCAAGCAGCTGAAGTCCCTGGCGATGCAGGCGCGAGTGGAATACGACCGGCGTCGCCGGAAGTGGCACGCGAACATCGGCCCGATCAAGACACCACAACTGGCAGAGCTCCACGAGGACTTGTGGGACATTGTCGACAGTAACGAGCACGACGGCGACAAGGCCAAGGGGGCGGTGGCCGTCGACGCGTTCCCGGGGCTGGGCAAGACGACCTCGGTGCTGGCCTTCGCCCGCGACTTCTACCAGCGGGAGATCGAGGAGTCGGGCCCGTTCACGAGCCAGGGGCACGAGCGGATCCCCGTCTGCCGGGTCGGGCTGACCGGGAACACTGGGATGAAGGACCTCAACCGGGCCATGCTGGAGTTTTTCGGTCACCCCGGACAGGGGCGGGGTACCACCGCTCAGTTCGGACGGCGGGTGCTGGACTGCGTGTTGTCCTGTGATGTCCGCCTGGTTGTTCTGGACGATCTGCACTTCTTGAAATGGGGACAGAACAGCGGCATCGAGGTGAGTAATCACCTGAAGTGGATCGCCAACGAGTTCCCGGTGACGCTGCTGATGGTGGGGGTCGAACTTGCGGAGAAGGGCCTGTTTGGCGAGGGAACGAACGGGCGCGACACCGCGCTTGCCCAGACCGGACGTCGCACCACCCGCCTGGGACTGCGTCCGTTCACCATCGAAGCGGAGGCCGGGCGCCGGGAGTGGCGGCAGATGCTGCTGGCCCTCGAACAGCGCCTCGTGCTCACCGACAAGCACCCCGGCATGCTCGCGGACGACCTGTCCGACTACCTCTTCGCTCGCAGTACCGGACACATCGGCTCGCTGATGACACTGATCAACAGGGGTTGCCAGAGGGCGGTCCGCACCGGCGCCGAACGTCTCGACCAGGAGCTGATGGACCGGGTGAAGAACGACGAGGCATCCGAGGCGTCCCGCCTTGAGCTCCAGGCGGCCCTGGAACAGCACCGGTTGACCAGCCGCCCCCGCTCTCGCTCGCGGTCGGGCACAGCCGCGTGAATACGCGCGTCCGCACTCTGCCGATTCGGGTTCCCCCGCTACCGGGAGAGGCCCTGGACTCCTGGACCGAAGCCTTGGCCCGACGGCTGGACAGCCCACTCGGTGAAGTGCTGCACCACCTCGGACTTCCTCCGCGAACGGGCCATGGGGATCACCTCCGGGGCATCCCGCCCGACTGGACGATCATACTGAGCGGGGCCAACACCACGAACATCGCGCATGCGAGCGGGCTGGACGAGCGCACCGTCACGGACATGACGCTGATGTACTACGACGGGCGGGCCGTTCGTATCAATACCGAGCGCGGGAACGTCAACCGACGGGTGCTCTGGGGCCGGGGCAGCGGGTCGCGCTTTTGCCCGGACTGTCTCATCGAGAACGGCGGCCGCTGGCTGTTGTCCTGGCGGCTGGGCTGTTCCTTCGCCTGCCTTCACCACGGCCGACTGCTGGCGGACTGCTGTCCTGCCTGCAACCAGATCCCTCGAGAACAGCCCGCTTCCACGCTGGCGATTCCCCGGCCGCATACCTGCGGCTCTCCATATCCGGGCCCGGGCGGAGGCTTCTCCAAGGGCTGCGGATTCGATCTGACACAAACCCGTACACTCCGGCTCCCCGCCTCGCACCCGGCGTTGCTGGCACAGGCCCGGCTGTTGGACATCATCGACGCGGACACCGCTGCTTTCGGCGCCTACCAGCTCAGCCCTCAATCCGCGCGACAAGCCCTCACGGATATCCAGGCGATCGCGAGGCGCGTTCTGCAAGACCTGCCCGCCTCCGACCTACGGAACCTGATCCCTCGCGATATCGCCGATGGGCACCTCATCACGGCCCCCGGTTGCCCGCTCGCCTCACGCGCCGCCGAGCGGCCCGGCTTCATGGCCCCTCCGCGAGCTGTCAGCACGGCCGCCTCGGTCGCCATCGCCATGCACGTCTTCGAACAGCCCGACATTCATCGGGCCGGCCGGGTGCTGCGGGACCTGATCGAGGCGATGCGCGAGGAACTCTGGCAAGTCAGCATCACCAGCATCGACGGCTGGGGGCGCGACCTGAGCACGGTCCTGAACGCGGTGCACCTCGCGGCTCTTGCACCCGGCATGCGGCCCAATGAACAACTCCGGCATCGCACCCCCACCGCCATGCCCCGACGCACGGAGAAGACCAGCCGGGACATCGACCGAAGAGCCCGGAAGATCCCCAGTATGTTCTGGCCCGTCTGGACTACGCGGCTCACTCCGCCAGAAGGGGTCTATCCTCGCGCTATCGCCCCGGTCCTGGCCGCTTCCCTGCTGATCGTCGGTAGCAAAGCGCGACTTGAGGACGTTGCCGGACGCCTCGGCTCGGCCACCAACGGGATCAACATCTCCCGCATTCTGCAGTGGCTTCAGGACCAGCCGCAGTGGACCGACACGGCTGTTGCCCTGATCCAGCTCGCCGATCATCTCGATGCCACCCAGATTCCTATCGACTATCAGCGGCGACGCCGCCTGGACTACACCCGTCTGCTTCCCCACAGCCGCTGGTCACAGATCTGCCGCCACACTGGCACCCCTGTCGGCAGAGGACCCCGCGAACAGATCGTCCGAAGCCTGCTCTTCCAACGCATCAGCGGCTTCCCCGCCGAAGCCTTCCCCCGCCACCAGAACCTCACCGAAGCGGAGTTCAGGCAACAGACCGCCTACTTCGCGGCCCTCCAAACCCCCGAACTCGCCGATGCACTGGCTGGAGAAGCAAGGCACTTCCTCGCCGAGAACCGCATCCACAACGAGCCGATCACCTGGCAGCCGCCCGCCACGCTGCTGAGCGGTCTCGATCTGCCCGGATCCGACCCGGATCACATCGACGTCCCCCGCCTCCACCAACTCGTCCGCCAGCACAAGCGCCCCGTCCAACATGCGGCCCGCGTGCTCGACACCAGCATCGCTGCCATCCGCTACGTCCTGGACGAACACCCTGCCCCGGCAGCCGAGTTGACCGAACGCTCAGCGCGATCCACCGTCCAGGTCCGCCAGCGAGCCCGCCGCGAAATCCCGAAGGACGTCTTCGCACGCCTCTATCTCGACGAACGCCACTCACTCCAGGCGATCGCCGACATGACTGGCTTCTCCCGCGGATTGCTGACCGATCTTGCCCGCGAATACGACATCCCGATCACTGGCTTCCAAGGCCGCCAGCCCCGCGTGACCATCGAACGGTCCTGGCTCTTCGAGCAGTACGTCGTCCGCCGCCGGACCCTGCCCGACCTGGCCCGCGAGCAAGGCATGAGCCGCTCGAACATGGCCCGCTGGGCCCGCGTCCATAACATCCCCCTCCGTCGCAGCGGAGGAGCAAGTCACCATGCCGCCCTCCGAACAACCGAACTCGCCATCCATCTCCCCGCTATCATGCGAAACGCCCTCACCAGCCCTTACGCCTGGCAGAGGATGCGACACTTCGCGGCCGCATCGTCCTTCCCTTCGATGCATGAGGCAGCGCGAGCCCTCAGCATCAATCGGTCAACGCTGGTGAACCAGATCAACCAGCTTGAGGAAGACCTCGGACAGCCCCTGCTGGAACGAGCTACGCGCGGCAGAGCCATGAAGCTGACCAGCTTTGGCCGACGAGTGGTCACCGCGATCAACAAGATCCCTGCAGAAGAGGTGGCCACCGCCGTCCGGAAGACCAGGCCAGTGCCGGGCACGACGCAGTAGCGCGGGCGGGGCTGGCCGCTGTCCCATCGAGGGGCGTCCATCACGTCGCTGGTGGTTGCGGCGACGCGGCTACTGCATGATTGTCCGCGGCAGGTGTTTCGGGTCGGCCAGGCAGTAGTAGAACTGGAGCACGTAGCCGCGCCCGATCTGGATCTGTGTGGGCGCGTAAACGTCGAGGTGGGTGCTCGGGTCCGCTTCGACCATGGCCTGGAGTTCCAGGGCGGCCCAGCTCCCCCCGCCGGCGCCGAGCTCGCCGCCGTCGATCGTCAGTAGCGCCTCGACGGGACCGCCGCACTCACCGCAGCACAGTTCGTCGGCGTCCGCCGGGTCACGGAAGGTGAACTCCGCCGGCCAGCCGCCCGCCTTCCAACCCGGTGCGACGGATAGCTCCCACTGGTACTCCAGTGACGCGGCCTGCGACCAGGCCATGACGCGCTCTTGCAACTCCTCGCCCAACAGGTGCAGCGGCGGGAACTCCCGTATTTCCTCCGGGTGCAGTACACATGGCCGGGGCACATGTTCGTCCAGCTCGACGAACGCCAGCTCCGGCGGCCCAGTCAACACCTTCCGGACCTCGTCCGCCGCCCGCCACCGCAACTGCACCGCCGGCCAGCACCCTTCGAGGTCCGGCACCGGCAGCCACAGCACCTGGAGCACGTCCGTCCCTTCCGGGAAGGGCAGGCGCGGCACGTCCCGCGCGTACAGCTGCGCGACCGGAATCAGTGGCTGAGGCTCGGACGCGGTCACATCCCCCGGCTCGTACCCGTCCGTCGGCCACCCCACCAGCTCCACCCCCGACTGCTGCGTTGCGGTCGGCAGCGCGTGCGGCTTCCATACGTCCGCGAGCGTCACCTCGCCGTGGGGTGGTTCCTCCGGATCGAATCGCGGCCACTCCTCATTGGCTGGCCACAGCAGCGGTCCGCCCACTGAACTGTCGTGCACCGTCGGCGCCCCCGGCACGGGGTGCAGTCGCACCGCAGTGCGGGTCATTCCGGCCAGTTCCGGGAACTCCACGCTCACGTCCACCGGACGCGGCGGCGTCGTACGCACCATGCCTCCTCCTCTGCCACTGGCGCTGTCCTATCCAGCACGTTCTCGCTGCCCACCGGTTGGCCGTGACGGCGTACGTTTCGGCTGCAGTGGAATGCACGGCGATGCACAGCCAGGACGGAGGCGCGTTGGGAACAGTCTCTACTCGATGTATGTGATGAGTGGATGATCGGGATCGGCCGTGCAGCCGAACAGCGCTTGGAAGCCGTCTCGGCCGAGTCGGATCTGTGTCGGCTCGTGAAAGCTCCAATCGCGCGGCGAGCCCTTCCACGGGAAGTCGGGAGGCTCGCTCGGCTGCCACCAACCATCGAGCCCCTCGGCCGACATCAGATCGGCCACGAGCCGCGTCTGCGCGCCGCATGGACAGCGGGCATACCGGTCGGGGTAGCTCGCGTAATCTGCCCATCCGCCCAGTTTCCAGCCGGGAGCCGTGGCCATCGCCCAGTAGTGGGACGCCCCCTCGCGAAGCTCTGGCTCTGTCGGGTGTCTCCAGGCGCAGAGGCGATCGTTGAGCTCCGTTGGCAGGAGTGGAGGCATCAACTCACCCTCCCTCGCGTCGCTGCCGTCGTAGTTCAACGGCGGAAGATCGGTGATCACCTCAGGATGAAGCACGCACGGAACCGGTATCGCATCGTCGAGGTCGACATCCCGTAGTTCGGGTAGACGAGCTGAGGCGCCCGCGAGCGCGTCAGTGTTTCGCCACACCAGATGCGCCGCCGGCACGCTCGTGCCCCCGTGCTCATTGGGGCACCACAGGATTTGCAGGAGGTCTGACGATCCGGGAAACATCCAGTCGGGAAGCGGGCGGCCTTCCGCAAGGTCGCGCCTAAAGAGCTGCACCAGGGGAGCCAGATCACGAGGCCGATCATGGCTCCTAGCGCACGTCGGCCACGCGTCCTGCTTCGGCCAAAGCAGGGGCCCGCCCGCCGAACTCTGGTCAGCCGTGGGCTCGGCCCGGCGAGGGTGGAGCCGTACCGCAGGGCGCGCAAAGGCAGCCACCTCGGGCATGGTCTCAAGCAGCACTTCACGTTGCACAGGCACGGTGTTGACCACGTGCGACCGCCCTTCCATACGGATCGGTATGCGCAAGCATACGAAAGATCGCAATGAGCGCCAGACGCCACTTCACCGCACACCCGGCACTGGCGCAGCCGCCGATCGGATAGAGATCAAGGGCTCACACGTGGGGTCAATGCGGTGCACTCGACTGTGGGAACTGGAACGTTCCCCAGCTCGCCTGCGCGGGAGGAAAATCCGCCCGTCCTGAGACAGGAGTACCCGGACGTTACCTGAGACAGCATGAGGAACCGCTGGTCAGAGCGATGGGCTATGCCACGGATCATGAGACCCTACAACTCTCTCGGCGCACTCGCAGGAGCCGCCCTCGCCGTGGCCACCGCGTGGGCCCCCCACCGGCTTCTGTTCGGCGCCGCCGGGATCCTTACCGCGCTCGCCGCCGCGGCGTTGGCGCCGGTGATCCGAGCCGCCGGCCATCTGGACGGTCCTGGTGACGACGACCGGCCATCAGGCGGTGTGCCCACGCCGCGCGTTCGGCTCAGCAGCGTGTGGCTACTCGGAGCGCTCGCCGCGGCCTGCCTCCTCGGCGAGGGCGCCGCGGCCAATTGGTCAGCCGTGCACCTTCGCTCACTCCACTCCAGCGAGGCGGCCGCGGCCGGCGCATACGCTGCCTACAGTGCCGCGATGGCCACCGGCCGCCTGGTCGGCGATCGCCTCATCGCACGTTTCGGTGCGGCCACCGTAGTCCGCATCGGTGCCGCGATTGCCGCAGTCGGCCTCATCACCGGCCTGATCGTGGGGTCCACACCGGCCGCCCTGGCCGGCTGGACGATGCTCGGGCTCGGCCTGTCCACCGCAGTGCCGTCATTGATCACCGCCGCCGGGCGCGGAGGACCACTCGCGGTGGGAGCCGTGGCGACCACCGGCTACCTCGGCCTGCTGGCGGGACCAGCCGCGATCGGCGTCCTTGCCTCACTCACCAACCTCCCCACCGCCCTGGTCCTCCCTGCCCTCCTGGCGGCACTCGTTGCCGTCACAGCCCGCCGAGCCCTGGAGCCCCGGTGAAGAAGAGACCCCTCGGCCCATCCTCCGACACGCGCCTCGAGGCCGTGATCCTCGACTACAACGGCGTCATCGGCCTACAGCCCACCCCGCAACAGTGGACACGCCTCGCAACCCTCGCCGGATGGCCCTCCGACCAGACCGCGGACTTCGAGCGAGCCTTCTGGGCACGCCGCGAACCCTACGACTCCGGAGAACTCACCACCCACGCCTTCTGGAACGATCTGCTGCGCGGCGAGCTGACAGCCCCGCCCGGCAGCGCCCTGCTCGACACCCTCCGCCAGGCCGACACCGCCATGTGGACCCGCACCGACCCAGCCGTCATGTCCGAACTACGTGCAGCGCATGCCGCCGGAGCTCGTCTGGTACTCCTTTCCAACGCACCCCACCCGCTCGCCGACGCACTCGAACGCACCTCGTGGTGCAGCACCCTGATCTCCAGGGCCCTCTTTTCCGCCAGAATCGGGGTGAACAAGCCGGCTCGGCGGGCCTACGAGGCGGCGCTTGAGGCTGCCGGTTCACCTCGACCCGAGCGGACCCTGTTCGTCGACGACCGGCGCGACAACTGTGCAGCCGCTGCCCGACTGGGACTGCAGGCTCAACACTTCAATGGCACGCCGGAGTCCCTTGCTCGCATCCTCCCGCAGCCACTGCCTGTGGGTCCGACCCTCGGGACGGCGGGGAAGAGTGAAAGGCGAAGCCTGGCCCGATGATCCAGCGGTGTGCGGTCAGCCGTTGCTGACAGCAGACGAACGAGGGGGGCTGCTGGTGGACGTGGTGCAATCACGTCTCCGGACAGCACAGAAGTTTGTTTCGACTGGCGTCATCGGTACGAGCGACAACCCGGGCCTGAGGCAGGCCATAACGTGTCGATCCGTGTGCGCGCAGGCCTTTGCGACCAGGCCGGAAGCGGTGTTGAGTCGCGAACTCCACCGTGGCGGGCGCCGGAGCGGGATGCTGCACGCCACCTCGGGCCGCGATCTCATCTGTGGGCAGCGCACGGGGTCCTGTCACCACGGCGTGCTGCCGTCTGTCACATCGGCGAGCGGGCGGGTCGGCGATCGGCGCGGCCGGGCCTGGGGTGCAGGGGACATGGCGATTACGTTTCTACGTGCTGGCAGTAGGTGTTCCTTGGTGCCTTCGCCTCCTGGTAGAGCTTGGCCAGCGGCCAGCGGCCAGCGGCCAGCGGCCAGCGGCCGGCAGGTCCAGCAGGTGCCGGACGGCTGGCAGCCGGAGCATCCACCGCTGCGAAGCATGAGGGAATAGGCGATGGAGCCGAGCCGGGACAGGCCCTCGACGCCTTCCTTGATCAGGTTGATGTTCGGGTCGCGGCCGACCTTGCACATCGAGGCAATGCCGAACGGATCGGCGTGGAAGAAGGCGTGACCCGTGTTGCAGCCGGTGAACGGCTTGCCCGACGGCCGCAGCGGCTGCCGCGTCCCCGACCTCGGGCTGGCGCCCTGGCCCCAGTCCCACCGGGCAACGGCGTCGGGCGAAGCCGCCGTGGGCGGCAGCGCCACCGCGCAGCTGCCTGCCCAAGTCAGGGGTCGTGCCCGGCCAGGTCCCCGTCACCCTGGATGCGGCGCACGTCCGTGACCGGGAAGCCCGTGGCCGGGAGCCGGATGGCGGCGCGCTCCCCGGAGAACCGGCGACGCCGGGTGTCGTGACTGCGCTGAGGACAGCTGCAAGCCCCTGGCCTGGATCGAAAGCCCACTCAACTTGCCATGTCGGACAGGGCGGGTGTCGCTCGCACCGGCCGTGGATTTCGGCAACCGTGGGCATGCGCACACGGTCGCAGGGCAGATCCCGTACTCACTCGACGTGACGCGGGACACCGGTCCGAGCCGGGTAGGCCGGAGCCGGCGGGGCCGGTTCCCGTAGCGCCGCGGGGGGCGCGGGGGGGGGGGGGGCCCCCCCCCCCGCGGGGGGGGCGGGGGGTGGGGGATGGGGATGATAGAGGATATGGGGGCGCGGGACCCCCGCCGCAACCCCCCAGC
>NZ_JBSFJX010000247.1:0-10591 GCF_053598275.1 Streptomyces sp. NPDC001156
CTGGCCGACCGGCCGCTCACCGACGACGTCACGGCGGCGGCGCACCTGCTCGACCGGTTCACCGATATCTGGAGGGGGAGCACGCCATGAGCGTGCGAGGAGTACACACGTGGCAAACTCCCCGGCCGCACCCTCCCCGCACGTGGTCCACACAGCGGGCGCTGTCCGGACCAGCCCCGGCGCTCACGGGGCTGTGGCCAGGGGGACTCGTCACTGGGATTGCGGGAGATTCCAGGCCGGCCCGTCACGTGTCCGGTACCAGGCGATCTGACGGCTGGGCGTGATGTTGAGTGAAACTCCTGCCGCTGCGGTTCACCGGCGAAGGTCTTGGCGAGGCCTTCAACGACGTCCCGCAGGCGGCGCGGTCCGACCTGGCGTACCGCGCCAGAGACGTGAGCCGTCGCGGTCGCCCCGTCCTCCGTCCAGATGCCGACGGCCGTCGGCTCGCCCCCTTCATCGCGCCACGAGCACCTGGTGTGCCCGAGCAGTGCCAGTGACAGGGGGGAACCGCAGCCGTCCCAAGACGTCACTCGGCGCTGTCGTGGTCTTGGTGGGCTCGGCTTCCCGGGCCGCGTCGAATGCAGGCGGCACGGACGAGGTACGGCGGGGCATGAAGTGGGCCCGGGCCGGGAGGAGCCATCCCGTGCCATGGCCAGGGGCTGTCACCGTGACTCGTAGGATGCCGTAGCCGACCGGGGCCACGATGACCGCGCCGGACGCGGCCTGCTTGAGGAACGCGTTGGGGATCGCGCGAAGCGCGGCAGTGGCGATGAACCTCTGGTAGGGGCGCGGTCTGGCCAGCCGCCGGCGCCGTCACCGGGGCCGATGAAGGGGTTGCAGGCCCGCATCCGCATACCGCCACCTGTGAAGCCCCATTTCGTCGGTTCCCCGGAACGGGGAGCAGGGTCAGTTGGTGGGCTGGTCCTCGAAGGGGGCGTCGGTCGCCCTTCCGCTGTGCAGGTAGTACAGGTCGATGTGGTCCAGGCCGAGCCGGCGCAGGCTCATGTGCACGCACTGCCGCAGGTAGTTCGGGTTCCCGACGGCGCCGAGTGTGTCGTACGGGTACCCGCCGCGCACGAAGCCGCCCTTGGTCGCGATCACGAGGTCGTCGGGGTATGGATGAAGCGCCTCGCGGATCAGCAGCTCGTTGGAGTGCGGTCCGTAGACGTCGGCGGTGTCGATGAAGGTGACGCCCGAGTCGATGACGTGGCGCAGCAGGGCGATGCCGCCGTCGTGGTCGGGATATTCGCCCCACACCTGGGCGCCGGTCAGCCGCATGGCGCCGAAGCCCATCCGGCCGACGGTCAGGTCTCCGCCGATCGTGATCGTCTCGGTGACGTGTCCGGTCGTTGCGGACATGGGTCCTCCTTGTTCGAGTGGTGGCGGCCTGGTTCAGTGCTGCTGGGGCGCGGAGTCTGAATCGGCGTCGAGGGTCGCGAGCATTCCGGCGGAGTAGCGGTCGCCGGCGGCCTTGCCGATCGGGGCGGCGTCCTCGAGCGCGGCGCGGTCGGCGTCTGTGAGAACGATGTCGGCGGAGGCGAGGTTGTCCTACAGGTACTGGATCCGGCGCGTGCCCGGGATGGGTACGTGGCCCTGGTCGAGGAGCCAGGCGAGGGCGAGCTGCGAGGGCAGCACGTCCTTGGTGGCGGCCACCTGGCTGATCGCGGCCACCAGGCGCAGGTTGGCGTCGAGGTTCTCGCCCTGGAATCGGGAGTCGTGGCGCCGGAAGTCGCTGTTGTCGAGCGCGTCGAGGTTGGTGAGTGCGCCGGTGAGCATGCGGCGGCCGAGCGGCGAATACGGGACGAAGCCGATGCCGAGCTGCTGGACGGCGTCGAGGACCCCGTTGTGCTCCGCACCGCGCTCGAAGAGTGAGTACTCGCTTTGCACGACGGTGAGAGGGAACGTTGCGTGGGCCCGTCGGATGCCGCTGGCGACTCGGACTGGCCGGTGGGCATCGAGCTACGATGCCGAGCCCTGCTCACCGACGGCACCGAGGCAGAGCCGCGGTACGCAGAGGCCATCGAGCGCATCGACCGCACGCCGCTGCGGCCCGAGGCCGCCCGGGCACGTCTGCTGTACGGCGAGTGGCTGCGCCGCGAGCAACGGCCCACCGATGCTCGCGACCAGCTCAGGGCCGCCCACCAAGGGTTCTCGGCCATGGGCGTGGAGGCGTTCGCCGAATGGGCCCGCCGCGAGCTGGCCGCGGCCGGGGAAAAACTCCGCAAGCCGGAGTCCCAGGCCGCGACTGGACTCACGTCGCAAGAACAGCACATCGCGCGCCTGGCCCGGGACGGACGCACCAACCCGGAGATCGGCGCCGAGTTGTTCATCAGCGCGCGGACCGTCGAATGGCACCTGCGGAAGATCTACATCAAGCTCGGCATCACGTCACGCAGAGCCTTGCGGGAGGCACTGCCGCTCCTGGGCGACGGGTCCTCAGCCAGGCCGCGCTAGTTCTGACCTGGTCTGGCCAGGCCCTGCGCAGTGGCCCTGCCGCCTCACCGGGTCTGATCTGCCGCCCGGACGATGATCTCGTTCACCGCGACGTGGCGGGGACTGACGACGATGAACGCCACGCTACGCGTGACGGCCTCCGGCGCCAGCCGCTCGATCCTCCGGACGCGCGCGTCGCTGTCGACGCGCCGCTGCTCCCGGGCGGACGGGCCACGACCCTGCACTGGCGTGGAGGCGCTCGGCATGGGCTGGTGGGGCTTGTTTTTGAACCTGTCGGTGTGTGGGCGGGGGATTGCGTCTTCGTGCGGTGAAGCTGAGAGCGTGAGCATCAGTAGCGAGCAGCCGGTGACTGCTGAACAGGTGTATGCCGCGTTGGCGGCTCTGGGGGCTGAGCCGGCGGTTGATACGAAAGTGCGACCCGAGGGGCCGCGGGAAGAGGACCGTCTGCATCTGCTGGGGAGTCTGCTGGCGAAGACGGAGCTGGAAATCACGGCCGCGACGCGTCTGGCTGGGGAGGAGGGAATCGAGGACGTCCTCGACACGTCGCTTGGCTGGACGGATCAGGTGGGCGCTGATCCCGGTCTTGCGGTCAACGTCCTGTCGAACAGGCTGCACCGTACGGCGATGCAGATTTCGCCCGGGGCGGAGGAGCTGTCACGGGGCCGGGAGGCTGCCTTCGCCGCCGTGATGACGGCGGTGTATACGCTCAGCGCCCAGTTGCATGCGGAGCACGGTGATGTGGAGGGAACCCGACGGGCTCTGGGCGGGGCGGAGGAAGCCGTCATCGATATCCTGCAGGGCATGCATGATCTGCGCGTCGCCATCGGCGACGTGGCCGGGCAGGAGGACACAGAGGGCTGACCCGCTCACCCGTCCGGCCTTCAATCATCGAGACCGTATTGCGTACGGAGCTACGACTCCGAGGCGGCGTTGATGAGCTCTTGACCTGCGCCAACAGGTTCAGACACAGCTTCTTCACGGATGGCTCGCCTCGCACCCGTCCAGCGCAAATGAGCTGCCGGGTTCGGCACGGAGAGGAAATCCGTAAGCTACGAGTTTGCGGTCTGCTGATGGCGGTGGGGGCAAGCGTGAGCGCTGACGGGGCTCGGAGGGCCCGTCAGCAGGTGCGGGGGCGGCCGGCAGGCCAGGGTGCTTGCCGGCGCGCGGGTGGCTGACAGCGTCACGTCAGTGATCGTGGTCCGGGCGATTCGCTTCGGCGCAGTGCACGGTCTGCTCGGCGCGACAGTGCCACCGAGCTGCGAGGGCATCCCAGCCAGGATAAAGCGGGCGCTGTACTTCGCCCCTTGTGCGACCGCTTGGACACAACACTGCCCTCGGGTGCGCGGCAGTCGGTGTGCCTGTCCGTTGCGGAACTCGGGTGGCACGATGGCCGGCAGCCTCCAACGATGGGAAATAGTCCAGGTTGTCGTCGGATGGAACTGCGTGAAGGCCTCTGACAGCGCGCAGGGGCCCGCCGCAAGGCCGGGATGGCGACCCTCCTGGCTTTTGGAGGTGTACTACGTGCGACCAATTCAGCCAAGCAGAAGCTTCGCCTTCCTGCTCCTCGGCGTTGCGCTGATCTCAGGCCTGGAATTGGCTTTGGCTGCCTCTCACGTGCAGGTCATGGGACTACCGGAGTATTCGGTACTGATCCCTGTCGTGGCCAGTGGTCTGTTGCCGCTGCGACAGACCGTGATCGTGGGCCTTTTCAACCTGGCCGCCGCCATTGCGATCTACGGGATATTCCTCCGGGAAATCGGGCAGGCCAGTCAAATATCGGTCATCATGGCGTTGGTCGTCGCGTTGGGTATAAGCGTGGTCGTCTGCCGCGTCCGTATTGCGGGGGAGAGACGATTCGCACGCCTCATGATCGCTCGCGAGCGGCTCGCGTTGCTCAGCGAGGCCAGCAGTCGTGTTGGCAGCACGCTGAACGTGGCTCGAACCGCTGAGGAATTGATCGAAGTAGCAGTTCACCGCTTCGCAGACCACGCCGCTGTGGACCTCTTCGATCGTGTCCTTCAAGGCGAGGAACCTGCCCCGGGTCCTCACTCGGGCGAGATCACCTTGCGCCGCACCGCCCGGCAATCGGGCCCGGTCGCTCTTGCTGGCACTGCACGGCCGGGCGAGACCGTCACCTACCCCCAGGGATCGGTACCAGCCCTGAGTCTGAGGACAGGCGAACCCATGAGGGCGGAGATCGCCGATGCCGCCTGCTGGCCTGCCGATCCAAGCGACGCCAACACGAACGCACCATACTCCGCGCTGGCGGTCCCCCTCCGCGCCCGGGGAGTGACCCTCGGTGCGGCACTTTTCACACGCTCCCCGCGCCGGGAGCCCTTCGATGCCGATGACCTGCTACTGGCGCAGGAAATCGGGGCACAAGCCGCAGTATGCGCGGACAACGCCCGCCGCTACACCCGCGAGCACAACACCTCCCTGGCACTTCAGCAAAGCCTTCTGCCCCAGATCGCCCCGAAGCAGTCGGCCGTGGAAGCAGCCACGCGCTACATCCCCGCCGATTCCCAGGCCGGAGTAGGTGGCGACTGGTACGACGTGATCCCGCTTCCGGGGGCCCGCGTCGCCCTGGTCGTGGGCGACGTGGTCGGGCACGGCGTCCACGCCTCGGCAACCATGGGGCGTCTGCGAACTGCGGTACGCACGCTTGCCGACATCGACCTGCCGCCCGACGAACTGCTCACCCACCTCGACGACCTCGTCATCCAACGCCGCATGATCATGGACCACATGCAGGAGGCCAGCCGGGACGTGGGAGCGGAATTCGGTGAGGTCGGTGCGACCTGCCTGTACATGATCTACGACCCGGTCTCACGCCGCTGCACTGCCGCACGCGCCGGTCACCCACCACCGGCCGTGGTGCGTCCAGGAGGAGACGTCGACTACTTCGACATTCCCGCCGGCCCTCCCCTGGGCGTCGGCGGCCTGCCTTTCGAAACAGCCGACCTGGACTTGCCGGAAGGCAGCCTGCTTGCCCTGTACACCGACGGTCTCATCGAATCCCCCAGGCGTAACTTGGGCGAAGGGCTCGAACGTCTGCGAAAAACCCTGTCCGAGCCGACACCCTCTCTTGAGGACACGTGCGACCGCGTCCTGAACTCGATGGTCGCTGGTCGCGCCAGAGACGATGTCGCCCTCGTCATCGCCCGCACCCAAGAACTCGACAGCAAACACGTCACCACCTGGGACTTGTCGGAGGATCTCGCCGAGGTCGCCCGCGCCCGCGACCTCGCCTCGCTCCAACTGGCGGGCTGGAACCTGCAGGAGTTGGCGTTCACCGCGGAACTCGTCGTGAGCGAACTGGTCACCAACGCCATCCGCTACGGCGGGCGCCCCGTCCGGCTGCGCCTGATCCGTGAGGACACCTTGATCTGCGAAGTGTCCGACGGCAGCAACACCGCCCCCCACCTGCGCCGGGCCCGCATGTTCGACGAGGGCGGCCGCGGGCTGTTCATCGTGGCGCAGCTCGCCGAGCGCTGGGGCACACGGCAGCGGCCAGACGGAAAGACCATCTGGGCCGAACTGCGACTGTAAACAGGGTCGGGGACCGGTGCATTGGCCGATGCTCCGGCACCATGCAGGGCAACGTGGCGCAATGGATGCCCAAGACCAACCCCACCGGCAAGGAGTGCTCCGATCTGGTGACCACCCGTCCGGAAGGCTCCGGCACGGTGAACCAGCGCGGAATGCGCCTGTTCATGACCTCAGCCCAGGGCAGACCCGCCTTCGCCGCCGTCATCGACTTCAACGGCGACACCATCGCCCTGGACCTGACCGTCTGGGAGTCGCCCGCAGGAGGCTGATCCATAAGGCAGGGCGCGGGGGCGGACGGTGTCCCGATACGGCTCGCCTTCCGCCCCCGCGGCGTTCTGACGTCCTCACCGCGCGGGATGTCAGAATCCGATGGCCTCGCGCAGCAGCAGGACGGTGCCGCGCCCGGGCTGCGGCTCGGCGTTGAGGACGAGCAGACGGTTGACCGCGCTCGGCTGCCCGTAGACCGCCTGGGCGCGTGCGGTCTCCAGCGGAAGGGCGTGCTCCGTGACCCGGCGCAGTGCGGTGCTCAGGTCGGGCACCACTTTCTGTGCCCCGACGACCCAGATCGTCCTTGCGGCGCCGCCGGCCGAGGCGGGCAGCTGGCTGCCGCTGCCCGAGGCGATGACGAGCGAGCCGGTCTCGGTCACGGCCGCGACGCTGGCGACGAAGACGTCGGGGGTGGCCACGAGCCGGCGGATCTGGTCGGACTCGGTGGCGCGGTCCATCTTCAGGACGCGCGGCCGGATGGCCTGGTAGCGGTCGTCCGTCTCGATGTCCTGCGCGATGCCGGAGAGCCGAAGCGTCTCACTGGCCCCGGTGAACACGCCCGCGCCCTCCGGGATCAGATCCTTAATGCGGGCGCGGGCCGCCGAGGCGTCGTCGAGCAGTTCGGCGGTAAAGCCGTTCGCCCGCAGCGCCGCGATCGCCCGGTCCAGCCGTTCGGCGGACGCGGGTGCGCTGAAGGCGTCGGCCGCCCCCGTAGCCGACGCGTCCACCTCACCGGCACCCGGTGCCCGGCCGGCGTCCCCGGCCTCACCAGAGCCGTGCCCCTGAGCGTCGGGGCCGGGTGCCGAACCCCCCAGCGGGGTGGTGTCGACGTACCTGACCTCGTAGACCCGCTCGGCGAACTTCCATCCCTCCGGCGTACGCCGGTAGCTATCGTGGTAGATGGCGAAGTTCAGGCCCGAGCGGCCGTCGAGCAGACGCGCGATCTCCTGTATGTAGGTGCGACCAGTGGCGGTGTCGCCGTCGATCCGGATCGTGCCCGGGTGGCTGTTCTGCACGAAGAAGTCCCATTGGCTCTGCAGGCGTTCGCCTCCGGTCCGGATCTCCATCCGGCCGATGAGCTCAACCGGGACGTTGGGCATGCTCAGAACGCCGTCAGGGGTGAACAGCGCGGCAAGGCGGGCACGGTCGCGCATCATCGCCGCGTCGGTGAACTCGCCGCGCAGGGCCTCGATCTCGACGCGGTCGGCGATCTCTTGGAAGTCGTTCATGCTCAGCGTCCTGTCCTGTGGATGGTGTACTCGTCTTCACCGGTCCGACAACGCAGCCCCGCCGAATGTGAGGCGAGCCGCCGACCTCACATTTCACCGCTCTGATTTGTCGTAATGGAGAGGGAACGTGAACGAGGGAGCCGGAGAGCGTATGACCAGTCCGTCGGAACAGGCACAGTGGCAGGCAGACGAGCAGTGGGACCCGGGCCTGAGCACGATCATGAGCGAGCGACGACAGCTGCTCAATCTCGCCTACCGGCTGCTCGGGTCCCTGGCCGACGCGGAGGACATCGTCCAGGAGACCTACACCCGCTGGTACGCGATGTCCCGGGCGCAGCAGGAGGCCGTCGAGTCCCCGGGCGCCTGGCTGACGAAGGTGGCCAGCCGCATCTGCCTGAACCTGCTCGGCTCGGCGCGCGCCCGGCGGGAGGCCTACGTCGGAGAATGGATCCCCGAGCCGCTGCCCGACCCGGCTGAGTGGATCGCCGGGTCGGCGGGCGGCGCCGGCGTGGACCCGGCCGACCGGATCACCCTCGACGAGTCGGTGACCATGGCCTTCCTGGTCGTGTTCGAGTCGATGACCCCGGCCGAGCGCGTCGCGTTCGTGCTGCACGACGTCTTCCGCTACCCGTTCGCCGAGGTGGCCGAGATCGTCGGCCGCAGCCCGGCGGCGTGCCGTCAGCTGGCGTCCTCGGCCCGCCGTCGCATCGCCGCCGCGCGGGCCGAGGCGAGCCCGAACCCGGCCCGCCAGGCGAGCGTCGTCCGGCGGTTCAAGGCGGCCTGGGAGGCGCAGGACATTGAGGCCCTGATCGGCCTGCTGGACCCGGGCGCCACCGCGATCTCCGACGGCGGTGGCCGCGTCGTAGCCCACCTGCTGCCGATCGAGGGCGCCGAGCAGATCGCCCGCCTCTACCTGACGATCGCCCGGTTCGCGCCGCCCCGCACGATCCTCGAGCGCACGGTTAACGGGCTGCCGGGCCTGGTGGTCGAGTCCGAGGGCCGGATCGAGACGGTTTTCGCGTTCGAGGTCGCCGACGACGACCGGATCACGCACATCTGGGCGGTACGCAATCCGGACAAGCTCCGCCCATGGGGGCCGTCCTGACCGCCCTCACGGGCCGGCGGCCGTGGGAGCGTGAAGCGCCCCGGAACCGAGGGGGTTCCGGGGCGCTTTGTTCGCCGGGGCGGCGTCAGCTCACGGTGAGCTGCACGCTGCCGGTCATCCCGCCGCTGGTGACCGACGAGAGGTGCCGTATCTTCGCCGCTCGGATTGAGGGCAAAGGCTGGGATCCTGCAGCGGTGCGGGAGCACAGCAGAGAGCCGGGACGGACGAGGCCGCGTGGTGTTGACGTGTACCGGATCGGTGACTCGGGTGCGAAGGCGGCTTGGCATGGCCGTTTCTCAGCGAGCGGGTCCGGCTCCAGGGGGTGAGGCGGCGTCAACCGTGCCAGTGGCAGTCCGGCCGGGCTCTGTGACGTCGACCGGCCGGGCGTTCTTGCCCTGTGCCCGGCCGGTCTCGCGGCTCGACCAGGATCAGTGCAGTTGGTCGAGTGCCTGCTCGAAGGCGGTCGCGTGCTTGGCCTCGTCGGCGGCGGTGTCGCGGAAGTAGCCGGCGACGGCGGTGTCGCCGACAGCGGTGGCTCGCTTGGCGAACCCTGGGTACAGGATGGTCGCTTCGTTGTGCTCCCCGGCGATGGCCCTGCTCAGGTTGTCCTTCGTCGCGCTGACCAGGCCGGCCAGGACCGCTTCGCCGGCGAAGTGCTCGTGCAGTTCGACCCCGGCGGTGCCTTCGAACAGGCGGGCCAGCGCAGGGTTGCCGGTCTGCTGGGCGCGGGCGGCGAAGAGCATGTACTTGGCGTGTGCGAGCGCCTCGCCGTGCATGGCGGTGTCGAGGTTGGCCCGGGTACGGGCGGCCTTCACCTTCGGCAGTCCGGCGGGGACCGACACCGTGTCGGCCTTCGGCGGCGCTGGGATGGTGCCGCGGCCGGTGGTCACGACCGTCAGCGCGGTGCGGTAGGCGTCGCGGTGGCGTCCCTCGTCCGCGGCGATCTCCGTGAACAGCTTGGCAGCCTCGATGTCTCCGTCCTTGCGGGCTTGGTCGGCGAAGCGGCGGTACATGACCTGGTGCTCGTAGGTTTCGCCGTTGATGGCTGCGCGCAGGTTGGCCGCGTTCGTTCCGACCACACCGGCCAGGGTGGCCGCCTCGTGCAGGTGCTCGTTCAGTTCGGTCTGTGCCGTGGTGCGGAAGAGCTCGCCGACGGTCGGGTAGGCCTGGCCGTCGGCTTGAGTACCGAAGAGGTTGTAGGAGGCGTAGGCGAACGCCTCTCCTTTCATGGCCGTCGTCAGGTCGGAGAGGGTCTGCGAGCGGAGGGCCTGGGTGGCGGCGTACGTGGCCTGGTGGTGATCACCCGGCAGGGTAAGCGCCACAGCCGTTGCAGCTTGGGACGCTGCGGTCAGTGTGCACAGGCCGAGCACAAGCGTACGTATCGAGTGGCGGAACATGATGGCTCCTTCCAGGGCACTCCTCTGCGTGGGCGCCCCGTCCCATGCGACCCGCACACGTACACCGTCGCCCCTTCACGCGA
Organism: Streptomyces sp. NPDC001156; assembly: GCF_053598275.1. Lineage (NCBI taxonomy): Bacteria > Bacillati > Actinomycetota > Actinomycetes > Kitasatosporales > Streptomycetaceae > Streptomyces > Streptomyces sp. NPDC001156. Next base: position 10,085 of record NZ_JBSFJX010000247.1, read on the forward strand.
CCCTTTTGGGTGATTACGCATGGTGATCACGTTGCTGTCGGTCACCGCATTCCGCTTGCTTAGGTGCGTGACCGGCCCTAACGAACCCCGCATCCGGTTCCTGCCCGCTGCCCGAGCCGTCCGCGGAACACACGCGGGACCGTTCAGCGTCGCTTGAGGCGTGAAGTGGCCAGCGGAAATCGGCGGAGCCTGATTGACCCAGTCGGGTCTGGCCGCATCCTTATCAGGTCGATTCTGGGGGCCGTCGACGTCGACCAGTTGGTCCTTCACCTCGGCCGATCGTCCACTGAGGTCCGGTTCGCGCTTGTTGGTGTCAGCAGCCGCACGCAGTCTCGACAAGCACGGCTTTTCTCTCCGGGCTGGAGCACTAGTTTGGAAGATCCCGTACGCGCCCTGTGGCTGGCCTGGCAAAGCGCTAGCCCGCGCGATCGCGGGAGACTCGCCGCACTCGTCCCCGTGGTTCCCTGTGATGTGCCCTGTGATCGGGCACTCATCTGGCACGGGCGA
>NZ_JBSFJX010000248.1:0-10508 GCF_053598275.1 Streptomyces sp. NPDC001156
TTCGTGATCGAACCAGCCCACCGCGAGGACGACGTGTCGGTCAGGGCCCGCTTGCGCCCCGCCCACGTATCCGCGGAGTGCTCCAGGCCCTCGGCACACCGGCGTTTGAGATCCCTCGAGGCCAGCGACCCCAGATGCGCGCCGACCAGACGTAACACCTGCTCGTCGTCCGGCGTGAGGCCCTTGATGCGGGTGCGGATCGCCACGCCCGACGGACCGACGGCCACGAAGGGGGCAGCGATCGTGCGCAGCGACTCACCACCCATCGATCTGCCCCCTCCCCCACACGTGATCAGCAACAGGAAGAACGGTACCGGCCGGCACTGACAGTGCCCGCCATGCGCCGTGCGCGCTGCAACACCAACAACCAGCACACACTCACACACACTCCTGCACACCTGAAAACGAACAGCTCTCCCAACCCCGGTTCCGCCGACAGTCGTGCGGCGAGGCGACCCCTGGCATTCAACATTCCCACATCCACTCTCCTGGCTGCGGTTACGCGTAGGCCAACCGGCATCGGAAGAACAGGATCGCGCAGATCGCACTGACACGATCTGCCGACGCACCGCCGAACCGGCCCGTGACCAGGAGAGAGCCATGACCGGCGTTTCCACGCTCGCCATCCCCCCATCGCCCGTGTCACCCACGCGCTACACCGTCAGCCTCGCCCGTGACGAGGCCGATGTCCGGGCCGCACAGCGGCTGCGCCACGATGTCTTCGCCGGTGAGATGGGTGCCCTCCTGTCCACGCCGCAGCCGGGCCTCGACGCCGACCCCTTCGACGCGTACTGCGACCACCTGCTCGTCCGCGACACGGTGAACGACCAGGTCGTGGGCACCTACCGGCTGCTCCCGCCGGAGCGGGCCGCGGTCGCCGGGCGGCTGTACTCGGAGGGCGAGTTCGACCTCACTCCGCTCGACGGCATCCGCTCCGGGCTCGTCGAGGTCGGCCGCTCCTGCGTGCACCCCGACCACCGCGACGGCACGGTCATCGGCCTGATCTGGGCGGGCATCGCCCGCTACATGGTCGACGGCGGCCACGAGTGGTTGGCCGGCTGCTGCTCCCTGCCGCTCGCCGACGGCGGCACCATGGCCGCCGGCACCTGGGAGCGCGTACGGAACAAGTACCTGGCGCCTGAGGAGTACCGCGTACAGCCGCTGCTGCCCTGGCGCCCCGAGGTCGAGGCCCCGGCCGGGCACGCCGAGCTGCCCCCGTTGCTGCGCGGCTATCTGCGCCTGGGCGCCTGGGTGTGCGGCGAGCCCGCGCACGACCCGGACTTCGGCGTCGCCGACTTGTACGTCCTGCTGTCGATGCGCCGGGTCAACTCGCGCTACCTGCGGCACTTCCTCTCGCTCGTCGCGGCGTGATGAACACCCGGATCGGTGTGAGGGACATGTCCCGCCCCGGATTGACGCTGCGCCCGCGCCGTGCGGCGCTGCTCGCGAACGCGACGGTGCTCCCCGCCGCCGCGCCGGTCACCGAGCGACCGCGCCCCGGCAGCGGCCGCAGGGCCCCTGCCCCGGTGAGCGCCTGGCTGCCGAGCGCACCGTGCTCGCCCATATCCTGCGTGGACGGTACGGCCTCGGCGGCCACCGCACCGCTCGCCGTCCTGCGGCTGGTGAGCGTGTTGACCCTGCTCATCGCCGGGATCGCACTCTTCCCGGCGGCGCGCCTGCTCTCCGCCGCACGGCGCGCGCGGATCATCAGGGCCTGGTGCCGGGCGGTGGTGCGCGCCGCGGGCGTCCGGCTCCGGATCACCGGGGCCGCCCCGCAGGACGGCGGACTGCTGATGGTCGCCAACCACATCTCCTGGATGGACATCCCGTTGCTGGCCGCCGTCCGTCCGGGCCGGATGCTGGCGAAGACCGAGATCCGGCAGTGGCCGGTGGCCGGTGCGCTCACCGCGAGCAGCGGGGCGCTGTTCATCGATCGCGACCGGTTGCGGGCGCTGCCCGACACGGTCGCCCGCATCGCGAACGGCCTGCGTGCCGGATCGGCGATCGTGGTCTTCCCCGAGGGGAGCACCTGGTGCGGGCGGGCGCAGGGGTACTTCCGCCGGGCCGCTTTCCAGGCGGCGCTGGACGCGGGTGTGCCGGTGCAGCCGGTGCGTCTGCACTACCGGCTCGAGGGAGGCTCCGCCACCACGGCGCCCGCGTTCGTGGGCAGTGACTCGTTGCTGACGTCGGTGTGGCGGGTCGTCTCGGCGCGGCGGCTCGTCGCGGAGGTCCGGGTCACACCGCTGCTGGTGCCGGATGCCGGCACCGACCGGCGGGCCCTGGCCTTCGCCGCGGAGCGGGCCCTGGACCTGCCGGCCGGCGGGCACGCGGACCTGCCTGCACATCACTGATGTTCTGACGCCCGTCCCCGGGCCGGGAGGTGTCCCGGCCCGGGCGGACGGACGCATGGAGGTGCGGCGCCCGCGCGCTGACCTCCGACGAGCCGGCCGCCCCTGTCGACGTGCACGGCCTGTTCGAGGCCGTCCGGGTGGGACCTGATCTCGGCCCTTGTCTCGACCATTGCTACGGTTCACCGGTGTCCGAATCTTCACGCGATACGGCCGAGGGCGCCGGGTGGGGCGCCGAAGAGGGCGGTGAATACCGCGCATTGATGCCACGTCAGGTCGAAAAGGTCTACTGGCTGAACCCCAAGACGCTCTGGGCGGCCCGCAACGGCGTGCTGGCCTCCTGGTTCGGCGACCCCACCGGAGGCACTCGAAGCCGCTGGGTGAAGCAGCAGGAAGCGGCGGGCGCGCCCACCGACAAGGTGATCCGGCGGCACACCGCGGACCGCTTCTCGTTCATGGTCCTCGGAGACACGGGCGAGGGCGACGACCCCCAATACGCTGTGGTGCCTGGCTTCCTGAAGGCAGGTCAGGACACGGACTTCACGGTGATCGCCAGCGATGTCATCTATCCGGTGGGGACCACCGCCGACTACGGCACGAAGTTCTTCCGCCCCTACCAGGGATATCCGGCGCCCATCTACGCGATACCCGGCAACCACGACTGGTACGAGGACCTGTACGGGTTCATGCGCGTCTTCTGCGACGCCGAGTTGCCGGCACCGGCCCCCGCGCCGCGCCCGCTGAGCCGGGCCGGGCTGCGCTCCCTGCTGTGGCACAGACCGGCCGAGTCGGACGGGCAACTCGTCCAAGAAGCACAGGCGTTGCGTCCGGACCCGGCCCAGCAGGCCGTTCAGCCCGGCCCCTACTGGGCGATCGACGCCGGGCGCGTCCGCATCATCGGGATCGACACCGGCCTGCTGGGCACCATCGACGCCGAACAGGGCCGCTGGCTGCGGGAGGTCTCCAAGGGCCCCCGCCCCAAGATCCTCGTTACCGGCTCCCCCCTGTACGTGGACGGTGAACAGCACCCCTGTCCCATCGAGGGCGGCGGCACGGTCGACGACATCGTCCGCGACCCGGACCACCACTACGTCGCGGCGATAGGCGGCGACATCCACAACTACCAGCGCTATCCGGTGGAGGTGGACGGCCGCACGATCCAGTACGTGGTCTCCGGCGGCGGCGGTGCGTTCATGCACGCCACCCACACCATCCCGCGCGTGTCCATCGCGAACGTCACCGAGAAGGACTTCCGTTGCTATCCGCTGCGGGGCGACTCGCTGGCCTTCTACAGCGGGCTCTACGGGCGCCGTCTGCGGCTGCGGCGCTTCTTCACCCTCACCGAGGCGGAGGCGATGGCTGTCATCGCCGAGCGGCTCGGCATTCCGCCCACCCGCACCGCGGGGGGCCCAGTCCGGGTCACACCGCGCGTCCGGCTGGTCGCAGGACTGCTGGGGGCGGGGCGCCGTCCCGAACGGGCCTCCCGCTTCCGGCTGCCCGTGCGCAAGATCTACACCCGGCTCTTCTCTCCGGGCGCGGCCACCTACAGCCCGCCGTTCTTCAAGAACTTCCTGCGCCTTGACGTCACCGCGGAGGCGATCCGGCTGCGCTGCTTTGCGGCGACCGGCAATCTGCGCCAGGAGGTCGACCCACCGGTCGAGGACGAGGTGACGATCCCGCTGGTGTGACGGCGGGGCCCGGTCCCACAACCCAGGCCCCGCGCTGGGGAACCGCCTCCCGGCGGCCATTCGGCAGTACCGTCCTTGCGTGAGAACCGTCGTTCTCATACCGTGGTCGTCAGCTGGAGAACGCGCGTTCTCACGACGGAGATGACATGACGAGCGAATCGCGCCCGCCGTTCCCGCCCTTCACCCGGGAGACGGCCGTGCAGAAGGTGCGGCTGGCGGAAGACGCCTGGAACTCCCGTGATCCGGAGAAGGTCGCCCTCGGCTACACGGTCGACTCCCGCTGGCGCAACCGCGCTGAGTTCATCGACGGCCGTGACGAGATCATCGCCTTCCTCACCCGCAAATGGCGGCGGGAACTGGAGTACCGGCTCATCAAGGAACTGTGGGCCTTCGACGGCGACCGTATCGCCGTGCGCTTCGCGTACGAGAGCCACGACGACTCGGGCAACTGGTTCCGCTCCTACGGCAACGAGAACTGGGAGTTCGACGACAACGGTCTGATGCTCAAGCGCTATGCGTGCATCAACGACCTTCCCATCAAGGAGTCGGAGCGCCTCTACCACTGGCCGCAGGGACGCCGGCCCGACGATCACCCGGGACTGAGCGACCTCGGCCTCTGACGCTCGCGGGCCGGGCCCTGGGCCGTCCCGAGCCCGGCCACCCGGGCGAGTCGCCGGTACGAGTCCAGGAGCGCCGGGCGGTCGTATGTGCTCGTGGTGACGAGCACCTCCTGTGCCCCTGTCTCCTCGATCAGACTCTCGAGCTCACCGGCCACCTGCTCCTCGGTGGCGGCGATGTGGCCGACGAGTCCGGCCTCGTAGAAGCCGCGCTCCTTGGCGCTCATCGCGAGGGACTCCACGCGTTCGGCGGGCGACAGGGGCGGGAAGGAGCCACGGGTCCTCGCGTACGCCATCGACCAGGCCTCGGGCAGCAGGATCCGCCGGGCCTCCTCGAGGGTGCCGGCGACCGCGACCGTGCCGGAGACGACGACGTACGGCTCGCTCGCCCACGCGGAAGGCCGGAAGGAGTCCCCGTGACCTGGGCCGCCGCGGACCTCCCGATGAGGCGGGACCTGCTCCGCCTCGCCGTCGCACGCGTAGAAGTCCTGAAGGCTCCCCGCCGAGGCGCACGGTTCGACGGCGAGGAACGCGTGACCGTGACCTGGTTGAAGGAGTAGCCGCAGGATGCCAAGCCCGACGAACGGCACCTGCGCGATCACGCTGACGATGTGGATGTCCCCTGTCGCGAGCGCCACCCACAGGCCCAACCAGCCGCCGCAGACCCACGCGAACCAGATGCGGAACTTCTCAACCCTGACGGCCTTCTGGACGTCGCTGTAGCCGGATCGTCTTTCCCTCGACGTGGCACGAGTTCTGCCAGGGCATCATGCGCCCAGGTGGGCATCATGTGAAGGCGGTGGGCCCAATTCGTGATACTGACTGGTCATCCTGGCAGCTGGCGTGTCCGGCCGCACGTCCACACGACGAAGACTCCCGCCTGTCTCTCGCTCGGACTGGCCGGGGCCTTCTCTGTGCTAACGGTGCCGCGTCACCGACTTCGGCGAGGGTCTTGGGTGAACCACCCAGGGCCATCAGGAGTCGCTCCAGACGATCGATTCGGGCCCGGAGGACGCTTGAGTCCTCACCCGTGTCGGAGCCGCGCCCAGGGGGCCTTCGACTGGCGCTGTGTCTCCAGGAGTTCAGCTGTAAGGAAGCCACGCTCCGCGGCTGCGTCCACAGCGTCAGCGGCTATCACGGCCCCGCTCGTCAGCGAGGAATGCGGCCACGGCCGGAAGCTGGTCGTCCACGGAACGCCGTATGGCGCCCTCTTCGTTGGCCGGCTCCGCGGCATCGAACGCGGCAGACTCAGAATCCATGCCCAGTCGCTCGCCGCGGAGCGTCGCAACGTTGGCTACTTCCCTGGTCAGCTCTGCCAGGACGCGGATCGCGGTCCGCAGTTCAGCTCTGGAGGCTGCCGTGTCGCCGGCCAGCTTCACGGCCCGCTCTGCGGCCTCCTCCGCCGCTGTCAGCGTGGCTCCCTCCGTGGCGTCGGCCAGGGCATTGATCAGTCCACCTCCTGGCGTGACGTACGCAGGCTTCCCGTTGTCCTGCCAGGGTAGGCGTCGGAGGCCGTTCACGCTGCCGCCACCTCCGCGGCGTCGTCGGCCAGGTTCTGCGCCAAGCCTGCGGGCATCTGCGCGTCGCAAGTACGCTCTGTCATGTCGACTCCAGTCGGTCGGCCAGGCCCGGGGAGTTCGCCGCTCCGCCGGGCCGTTTTTCGGTTCGGAACTCAGTGTACCTCGGTGTACTGAAGTACACGCAAGATGCAGGAAACAATGCAGTGCACTTCGGTGTACTGCATGGAGATCGACCGCACCCGTGCGATGTGGCCGCAGATCAGGGACGTGATCCTTCAGCGGATCAAAGACGGCACCTATCCGCCTGGCAGCAAGATTCCGAGCATCGTCGCCATCGCCACAGAGTTCGACGTGGTCAACAGCACAGCGCAACGCGCCATGGAGGCTGTCCGCGCTGAGGGCCTGACCCGCAGCGAGAAGGGCATGGGGACCTACGTACTGACGCCGAAGGAACGGTCCTCCCGCTGACTGGGGAGTCGCGCTGCCTAGCGAGCGAGCCAAGGGGACGTTCGTCCTGGGCGCCGGAGCGGAGGACGGCAACGGGGAGGGGCCCCAGCGCGTGAACCCTGGCCCGCCTGGCTCCGCGCCCCTGCCCGTTGCTGGCCCCTGAAGTCGCCGCTGGCAGTGCACCAGGCTCACACAGGCCCCTGATCTGTCCCCGTTGTTGGGGCGGTTGAGGGGCCGCTCTGCGCTTACGCCCTGGGGCGAAGGCTCCAGGCGCTAGCGTGCTGTGGGGGTGTCTACGGTTCCCACCGGTGAGCCTCGGCCTCCTGGGCCAGACGCACGGTGTTGCGGAGGGCCTCGGCCCCTTCGCGGCCCTCGCGGATGCGCGAGCGGTCGAGTACCGAGAAGCGGGTTTGTGCGATCACTGACCTCACAACGGCTTCAACGCCCTGGAGAGTGTGTGATTCCCCGTCCCGGCGGCCTCAGTGATCGGTGACGTTGGCGGTCAGGAGGCGGAGCAGCTGTTTGGCCAGGGCGTCCTGTTCCGGGGTCAGGCCCATGGCGTCGCCGATGGCGAGGGGTACGTCGCGCGCCTTTTCTTGGAGCCGGGCCCCTGCGTCGGTGAGGCGGATGGCGACGGAGCGTTCGTCCTCCGGGCGGCGCTCCCGGTGCAGGAGGCCGCTCGACTCCAGGCGCTTGAGGAGTGGTGAGAGGGTGCTGGACTCCAGCTGGAGGGCCTGGCCCAGGTCGCGCACGGAGATCGAGTCCTGCTCCCACAGCACGAGCATCACGAGGTACTGCGGATAGGTGAGGCCGAGTTCGTCGAGCAGGGGGCGGTAGCGCGCGGTCACCGCCCGGGATGCCGCGTACAGGGCGAAGCAGAGCTGGTCGTCCAGAAGGAGGGAACCCTCCTCGGCCGGTTCGGCCGTCGGTGCGCTCATGGCATCGCTCCTCGGTCCGGTGGTCCACACAGCGGTCTTCCGCCCTAGCTTTCGGCGCCTGTCGCCATTCTATCGAGAGCTAATTAGTTGTGCGCGACTTAATCGAGCACTACTATTCTGGTGTGCCGCAGCCCCTCGGTGACAACGCAGGTGGGGTCTGCCCGCGGCACCGGATCCAAGGAGATCGCCATGACCGACGCCACCGGCCCCCGCCCCGTCCTCGAGCCCGCCGCGCAGGCCTTCGCCGAAGCCACCGCCAACCCGCCCTACCTCTTCGACCTCGGTCCGGCCGAGGGCCGCAAGGCCGTCGACGAGGTGCAGTCCGGTGAGATCGAGAAGCCCGCCGTGGGCGAGGAGTGGATCACCGTGCCGGGTGGACCCACCGGCGAAGTCCGCGCCCGTATCGTCCGCCCGGCAGGAGCCACAGGCGTGCTGCCGGTGATCGTCTACATCCACGGCGCCGGCTGGGTCTTCGGCAACGCCCACACCCACGACCGTCTCGTGCGCGAACTCGCGGTCGGCACCGGCGCCGCGGTCGTCTTCCCCGAGTACGACCTCTCGCCCGAGGCCCGCTATCCGGTCGCCCTCGAGCAGAACTACGCCGTCGCCCGCTGGATCGTCACCGACGGTGCGGGCCACCGCCTGGACGCGACCCGCATAGCGGTGGCCGGCGACTCCGTCGGCGGCAACATGACCGCCGCCCTCACCCTCATGGCCAAGGAGCGCGGCGACGTCCCGCTGGTTCAGCAGGTGCTGTTCTACCCGGTGACCGACGCTTCCTTCGACACCGGCTCCTACCACCAGTTCGCCACCGGCTACTTCCTGCGCCGCGACGCCATGGAGTGGTTCTGGGACCAGTACACGACCGACGAGAGCGAGCGCGCCCAGATCACCGCGTCCCCGCTGCGCGCGACCAGCGAGCAGCTCGCGGGCCTGCCCCCGGCCCTTGTGATCACCGCCGAGGCCGATGTCCTGCGCGACGAGGGCGAGGCCTACGCGGGCAAGCTCCGCGAGGCAGGCGTTCCGGTCACAGCCGTGCGCTACCAGGGCGTCATCCACGACTTCGTGATGCTCAACGCCCTGCGCGAGACCCACGCCGCCGGTGCGGCCATCGGCCAGGCGGTCGCCGTCCTCCGGGCGGCGCTCGGAACGGCCTGATCTCGGCCGGCGCCGAGGGTCCCGGCCCCACGGACGGGCCGGGACCCTCGGCGCACGTCTCCGGTGACGGACCGACGGTCCCGTACCCGCCGGTGTTCTGGGAGTGCGCTGCCCCACCCGGGCGTGCGGGTGGACTCGGGCTTGGCCCGGAGCTATGACGCGATATAGCGTACTCGGAGAGTGTGGCGATGACGGCGGGTGCTCCGGTGTCGTCGCCCGGTGGAGTCTCTGACAGTTGCGGGGTGAGCGGTATGGCGGGAGAGCTCTCGCGGGCCGAGGAGTTCGCGGGCTCCGGAGTGTCACTCGGGTTGCGGGCCTCGCACGCGGACCGGGACCGGGTCGTCGACGTGCTGCGCATCGCGGCGGGGGACGGCCGGCTGACCTCCGAGGAACTCGACGACAGGCTGGAGGCAGCACTCTCCGCGCGCACCGTCGGCGAGCTGTCCGTCCTCACGGCCGATCTGCCGGCCGTCGCCGGGGAGGCGGGCGGTTCCGCCGCCTCGGCGAAGGACTTGATCCGCGTCGAGCGGCAGGGCAGTTCGGCCCGGCGGGACGGCGGCTGGGTGGTCCCGCGCCGGATGGAGATCCGCTCGTCGTGGGGCGACGTCACGCTCGATTTCACCCAGGCGGTGATCACGCAGAGCGCCCTGCGGATCGACCTGGACATGCTCGGCGGTTCCCTGGTGCTCATGACCCGGCCGGGAATCGTGGTGGACACCGACTCCCTCACGGTGAGCTACGCCAAGGTCAGGACACAGGGGGCCGGTGGCACCGGTGTGCCGGTGTCCCTGCGTATCGAGCTGGCGGGCGACATCCGGTACGGCCGGGTCGTGGTCCGCTCTCCGCGGCGCACTTTTGCTCAGTGGCTGCTGCGCCGGCCCGCGGCGCGGACCTCACCGACGGGCTGCTGACCCCCGGTCGGCGGGTCCGGCGCCACGTGCCCATGGATTCGGGCGCCGTCCGTGTGTGCGCCGCGTCAGCCGACGTGGACCCTCGGCCGCCGCTTGCGGTCGTGCTCTGCCTCGCGCAGCACCTCTCGGGTGACGGGGGCGACTTCGCCCTGGCCGAAGAGGAAGAAGCGCAGGAAGTTGGTGAAGGGACTGCCCTCGGTCCATTCGAAGTACATGTGCGGGATGCAGCCGGTCATGTCCCGGGCGTGCAGCAGCAGAGCGGCGAGGGCGTTGGGGATGGAGGACGACTCCAGGGTGAGCACGCGGTAGCGGCCGTGCAGCACCTCGCCGCGGACGTTCAGACCGGCCTCGAACTCCGAGGGGTCGCCGACCGTTACCTCGACGAAGACGAAGTCGTCTTGCGGCGTGATGTCGTTGTCGGTGCGTATCTGCTCGATCTTGGCGCGGTACTCGGCGACGTCCCGGTTGTCCGGCTCGTTGGCGATGAACCGGATCTTGCGGCTGGCGATGTCCCGGACGAAGCGCTCCGCCATGTCGTCCAGGGTCACGCTGGTCACCCGCAGTTCGAAGGAGCGGGCGAGGCGGGAGAGCAGCGAGAGCAGGATGATCCCGGCGATGAAGCAGGCGCCGATCTTCACGCCGTCGGGCCGCTCGATCACGTTGACGACCGTCGTGTAGAGGAAGACGGCCGAGATGACCGCGAACGCGATGGTCCAGTTGCGCTGTGCGGCCTTGCGGGCGGCGATGGTCACCGCGATCGCCGCGGAGCTGATCAGGACCAGCACGCCGGTGGCGTAGGCGCCGCCCTGGGCGTCCACATTGGCGTCGAAGATCCAGGTGACCAGGAAGGCGACCAGCGTGAAGACGAGGACCATGGGCCG
>NZ_JBSFJX010000249.1:0-10498 GCF_053598275.1 Streptomyces sp. NPDC001156
TGCTGGTGGGCTGGTCCTACGGGGCGGTCGTCGGGGCGCACTGGGCCGGCCGGAACCCGGAGCGCACCCTGGGCGCGGTCCTGGTCGACGGCGCGTTCCCCTACGACTGGCTGGATGAGGCCATGGAGCAGCGGATCCGGAAACTGTTCGGGCGGATGAGCTGGTTCCTGCCCCTGCTGCGCCCCACGGGTCTGGCCCCGCGGATGACCGCCCAACAGCAGGCGGACAGCAACATCGAGCTCGGCCGGCTCTCCCGCGAACGCGAACTGGCCCCCGTGCTGGACGACATCACCGTCCCGGTGCGCTACGTGGTGGCGTCGGGAACGTCCTTTGGAAGCCGCGGTGACGAGCAGGAACAGATACGCACCAGCCTCGACGCGGTGAGGGCCCGCAACCCGTACATCCAGATCGGCGCGAAGGTCGCCAGCAACCACGGTGCGATACTCAAAAAAGACTTCCCGGCCATCGCCGCAGCCGTACGCGAGGTCGCAGCCCTCGACCGCCCAGCGCACTGACGGACACGACCAACCAACCGACGACACCCACACCGCCGCGCCACCAACGTCCACCTCGGCGCAAGGACCACAGCCCTTCACACGGGACGGACGCGGTCAAGCTGCAGCGGCCGAGCACGTTGCGGTTGCGGTGCTCGACCGGGCAGAGCCGGCCGACATCCTCGTGACGGATCTCGTGGCCCTCGGCGCGGAGCCGGGCAACGGCGGCGCCGATGGAGCGCATCGGCGACAGTACGACGGCGTTGGGGACCAGACCGAGCGCACCGAGTTGGTCTTGTCCGAACCGGCCCAGCATGGCGGCAAGTTAGACCTCGACTTCACCGTGGAGAAAACCCGGGAGAAGCACGGGCGCCGGAAGCGGTTCTGGCGGTTGATCTCCGGCATGCCCGTGTCCAAGCTGCGGGCCCGGCTCGTCAGTATGGCGGCCGAACTTGGCATCACCATCGTCGCCGTGGACCCGGCCTACACCAGCAGGTGGGGCGCCCAGCACTGGCAAAAACCGCTCACCGGCAAGACCAGGAAAACCAGCCGTCACGATGCCGCGAGCATCGCGATCGGCAGGCGCGCCCTCGGGCACCGCATCCGGCGACGGACGGCACCGCCCCCACACGACCAGAGCGATCGTGTGGGCTCTCGGACCGCCCAGGCCGCACGCGGCACCCCGGTGCGTGAGGGAGCCCCCCCCGCATCCTAGGACCACGGACACGATCCACTGGGACCGGACGCGGCGCGAACGCGGGAGACCAGGACGCTCAACACCGTTCGGAGCGCCCGACTGAGCCTGTGCAACTCATGCTCAGTCCTCAGGAACGGTGGGAAGATATGGCGTGCCGTACCACATCGTGACCGTGACCGGCTCGCACCGTACCGGCTTCGGTCTCCAGGTCGAGCCCGCCGTCCCCATCAAGGCGTTGGCGGCCCGTGTCGCTGACGCCGACGTGCCTGTGCGGGGCGACACTCTGCTTCTGCTCTTTCCCGAGGGCCGCCACGGGCGGGCGATCCTTGCGGACTTCGCCATGGAAGCATGGCGCGACGGGGACATGTACTACAGCCGGAGCAGTCCTGATGACCCCGAGTTCACCCTCGTCATCGGCACCGAGCGCGGACCGGAGGACCTTCCGCCGGGCACGGAGATCTGGCTGGACGATGCCGCTCCCACCGGCGGTGCGCGAAGCGATGGTTGGAGCCGGATCGTCGCGCAGTTCGAGGGCCTGCCGTGGGTGATGGTCGATCCTGACGCGGGCCCGGCGGCGATGCCGTCACATTCGTCGTCCTCTGAGCCTCCCGAAGGTCCGATGACTTGAGGTTCCCGAAGTGACGGAATGCGCGGACGAAAGGTCGGCAGGGGATTCCCCACACCGACAGGCGGGATCCTCACCTCACGATGGCTCGTTTCAGCAGGCCCCAGAATTCCGTCGGTTGCCCCACCACGCAAGGCAGTGGTGAAGAGGTGGTGCGGATCAGCGCCCTCGGGCGTGTCGCGGATGTCTGAGGTGCGCGCCCGCTGAGTGCTCGGCGTCCGCCTGGTGGCGTCCCCGAGCCCGCGCTGCGCTCTGGGAGCCGGCGGCCGCGCGGGCCAGGGACGGCTCGGTTGATGTCGGTGAGCCCGGAGTGCTTGCGGCCGGCGGCCGGACACGGGGGCCCGGCACCCTTCAGGGTGCCGGGCCTGTTCGGGTGCTGGGGTCAGATGACGCGGATGTTTTCCGCCTGGGGGCCCTTTTGGCCCTGGGTGACGTCGAACTCCACGTGCTGGCCCTCCTGCAGTTCGCGGAAGCCCTGAGCGGCAATGTTGGAGTAGTGGGCGAAGACGTCCGGGCCGCCGCCCTCCTGCTCGATGAAGCCGAAGCCCTTCTCCGAGTTGAACCACTTCACAGTGCCCTTGGCCATGCCTGTCTCCTTCGTAGGGGGTTCGGGCCTGCACGGTGCGGGCCCGGAGGTGATCGCCCTGGTCCGAAGAGGGCTGACACAGCAAAGCGCCCGCGGGCAAGGTGTCCACGGGCGCACGACTCGGAACCACGACTGCTCTGGGGACAACGCTAACGCCTCTGCTGCCACGACGCATCGAGACGCCTTCCTTGCCAACTGTCTGCCATCGCGGGTCGACTTCAGTTGAAGCGCGGCTCGACACGCTTGGACGGTTGGGGCCGGGAGCCGGCCGCTGCTCGATCTTGGTGGGAGGCACCACTGACACTTGCGGCCGTCCGCCTGCCGCTGTTCAGCAGCCGACGGCTTCCTTTCTGGTGCCGGCACCGACCCGGTAGCGCACGTGCGGCGCGCACGGCGGTCAATCTGTTGCGGGCTTGGGACCTTCTGAACCGTTGGGGCGTGCAGCACCATCACGAACCGCTGGACTGCGGGGATCGTTTGGCTCGTCCGCCGATTGCGGGCGTGCCACCGTGCGTGGTTGTTCACCTGTGTCGATGTCGGTGGCTGATGTCACGCGCCAGGCCTTGGAATTGCGGCCTCGTCACGCGTACCGCCACGCCTGGGGCGGTGGGGCTGTGTTGGCCCCACCGCGGCGGTGGTGTCGGGTGAGTCAGGCGGCGGGCTGCTGGCTGATCTTCTCGGCCTGCGCGCGGGCCTGCTCGTGGGCGCCTGCCAGGGAGGCCTCGTGGGCCGGAATGAGGTGGGCGAGCGCCGGGACGACGGGGGCCTTGGTCAGTTCGGCGGTAAGGGTGGTGATGTCGAGGCCGAGGTAGGCGGGGTCGCCCAGGACGGACTCCAGGGTCGGGACGAGGAAGTCCTTGCCGTGGTTGGGGGTGCCGGGGCCGTAGCCGCCGCCACGGGCGGAGATCAGCACGGCCGGGCGGCCGGCGGCGGGGGCTGTGCCGGTGGGGTTGATGGTCCGGCCGACGACGATGACCTGGTCGAGCCAGGCCTTGAACACCGAGGGCATCGTGCGGTTGTACATCGGCACGGTGAACAGGTAGGCACTGGCCCCGAGGAACTCTTGGATGAGTTCGTCCTGGACGGCGGCGGCTGCGGCCTGCTCCGCGGTGTGCTGGGCGGGATCGGTGACCTGGGCGGAGATGGCCGCCGCGCTCAGGTGCGGCACGGGTTGGGCGGCCAGGTCCCGGTGGACGACCTCGCCCGTCCAGGCGTCCCGGAAGGAGTCGGCGACCTGGCGGGAGACCGAGGCGGTACCGAGGGAGGATGAGTCGATGTGCAACAGGTAGGACATGAGAAACGATGCCTTTCGTGCGGGGCGATGGAAGGAGGGTCGTGCTTCATGCGACCCACCGGGCCATGAGGGCGGCGGAGTAGAGCGGGGGTCAGCCACGGGCGGCGTGATGGCTGGGTAGCGCGCATCCGTCTGGGCCGCAGAGCCCCTCGGTGTCCCCGGCCGGGGTCTGGACGGGCTGCGGGTGGGTGGCGTCCCATACCTGTTGGAAAACGCCGAGGAGTGTGTCGGTTTCCTGGGCGCCAAAGAGGGCGTACTGGCCGTCGATGAGGAGGAAGGGCGCACCGCGGGCGCCGAGGGCGCCCGCGCGGCGGGCCTCGTCCTTCACCTGCTGCCTGAAGCGGCGCTCGGTGAGGGCCTGCCGGGTCTCGTCCCGGTCCAGGCCGAGTTCGTCGCTCAGTTCGAGCAGCGCATCCATGTCGAAGAGCGAGCGGGCCTGGCCGAAGTAGGCGCGAAAGCTCAGGTGCCACGCCTGTGCGTGCTTGCCCTGGGCGGTGGCGTGGGCAAGGAACTCGTGGGCCAGTTGGGTGTTGGCCTTCTTGTTGTCCAGCACGATGTAGGGCCTCAGTCCCTCGCGCTCGGCCAGCACCTCGATGCGGCGGGTGGCTGCCTCGACCTGGGCGTCGTCCATCCCGTACTTCTGCTTGAGCATCTGCCGGGTGGGTACCGCGGGGCTGCTGGAGAGGCCGGGGTCCAGCGGGTAGGAGCGGTGGATGAGCTCGATGTCGCCGCCATGGGTGAACCGGTCCACGGCTCTGTCGAGACGATGGTCGCCCAGACCGCACCACGGGCACGTGAGGTCGGACCAGATTTCCACCTTCAACGGCGGGCACCTCCAATACTTACGCTTTGGATGTAGCGCCATGATGGGCCAGTATGGAGTGCCGTACAAAAGGCACATGCGTGTGCGCGACCGGAAGGGAATGTGCGCCATGGACATCGCCGCAGGTCAGGTCCCAGGCGGGACGGACATCGCCGCAGTCTCGGGGCCCTGCGCCCGCTGGCCGGCGGAGAACAGGGAGATCATCCGGCAGATCCTGGACCGGGCCGGCGACAAGTGGAGCACGCTCGTGATCGCCGCCCTGGACGACGGCCCGCTGCGCTACACCGACCTGCTGCGCCGCATCCCCGGGATCTCCCAGCGCATGCTGACCCTCACCCTGCGGCAGTTGCATCGCGACGGACTGATCACCCGCACCGCCTACGCCGAGGTGCCGCCGCGCGTGGAGTACGCCCTCACCCCCCTGGGCCTCACCCTGCACGACATCGTGGTGTCCCTGATCGACTGGGCCGGCATCCACCACGACGAGATCCGGGAGAACCGGGCCCGCTTCGACACGGCCACCAGAAAAGGCTCCGCAGAACGGGGTGGGGAAGGTTCCCGTGCCCGGCGTGGGCGGACCAGCTGATACACGGCGCGTGCAGCACCAGCGCGAACCGCTCGCCTACCGGGATCTCCTGGCCCGTCCACCGCTTGCGGGATGCCGCCGCGCACGGCTGTACGCCCCCGTTGATGTCACCTACTGATGTCCAAACCACAGGCCCTGGAACTGCGACTTCGCTCGTGAAGTCGTGACCGACCGGATGAGCCGGACACTGGGCGGGCAGGCCGGCAAGTCTGCCGTTCGGGGCGACCTTCCGCTTTTCCGGCCGTGTCCTGGCGACAAGGGGGCCGATCACACCGGTCATGGATGACCGGGATTGACCGCGGGTGTGGACTGCTGCTGGCGTAAGGGTTGGCGTACCTGAACGGCTGAGGCGGGGGGCTCCTGCCTCTGGCGGCAGGAGCCCCCGCTGCCGGTTCAGCCTCGCCGCAGATCACAGTCGCCCGGTGAGCAGCAGCGGCGCCGGCAGCAGCGCCTGGGGGGTGATGGCGCTGCCGACCACGGTCGCGGCACGTGCGCTGACACCGACGCCGGCGGGTCGGACAAAGGAGCCTTCTTCCGGCGCGGGCAGGGTCTGGAGCCGTACGGCGCCGTGGTTCCACCGCAGGGCGATGCCCTGCTCCTGCGCGGTGTCCTGGCCCACGGCGACCACGCCGCCGGGCGCGATGGCGGCCGAGGAGAGCGGACCCGCCCCGGCGGGTGCCTTGACCTGCCGCCAGCCGCTACCGTTCCAGTGCAGCACGAGCGCATGGCCGCGGTAGGTCTCGCTGGTCACCACCCTGCCCACGGCCCACACCTCGCCGGCGCCGTCGGCGCTCACCGCGTTCAGCTCCCCGGACAACCCGTCGATCGGTGGCTTGAGCAGTTGCTTCCAGTGGGCGCCGTCGTAGTGAAGCAGTACGGGCTGGTCGCCGGTGTCGAAGCCGACGGCCCACACGTCGTGCGCGGAGACGGCGCTGGCCGCGTCGAGCACGGCGACCGGGGCCCCGGCAGGCAGCGGCACGGCCTTCCACGCGGTGCCGTCCCAGTGATCGAGCAGCACGGTGAATTCGCCGCTCTCGTCGTCGGCGGTGGCCCAGCCGACAGCCAGGCGTTGGTCGGGGAGACGGTGGCCACGCCGAGGAGTCCCGCGCCGTTGTTGGGCTGGACCGGCGCGCTGACGGTCCGCCAGTGGAGCCGTCCCAGTGCTCGGTGAACGCAGGCATCGCCGGCGTCCCCCGTCAGCCAGACGTCCTCGGGGACTCTGCGGAGAGGGCGTTGAAGCCGGAGCCCGACACCCGGTCGCCCGGGGTGGTGGTCCGCCGCCAGCCGAGGCCGTCCCGTTCGGCATAGGTCGGGCATCGGACCGCACTGCTTCGCCGCGGCTCAGGGCGCGGTCGGGGCCGGGCGCTTGGTGCGGGGCCTGCGGCGCACCGTCCCGAAGGGCTTGACGTACGAAAGCACGACGGTCGCGATCAGCACGCAGCAGGCCGCGCCCGAATCCCGGACCAGCCCAGTGGCGTCGGCGACAGGATGCCGGGCCAGCGCTGCCGTGGCTGCCGCGCCCAGGCCCGGAACCAGTACGAACGTGGCCAGGCCGGTGCCTGCGGCCGTCACCGCGAGGCTCATCACCACCCACCAGTAGCGCAGCAGACCCCAGGGCGTGAGCAGCCCCAGTGCGACGCCGGTGGCCAGGGCCAGCACGGCCAGCGGCAGAAGCAGCAGCTCGCCGATCATGTGGGCGGCCGGATAGACGGTGACCGGGTCGCTGCCCAGCCGCCCCGCCGAGGCCAGGGCCAGCACGGCGGCGTCACTGCCCAGCAGTCCGACGGAGACCGTCACGTGTGCGGCCCGTAGTACTTTGCGCCACTGCGGCGGCAGCAGCGTGCCGCGGCGGCGGGGGCGGCGCGCCTCGTGCGGGTGCGTCGTTTGGGTGGAGGGGGCGAATGGGGCGGAGTTGTGCATCGGGGTGTCCACGGGCCTCGCGTCCTCGGTGTCCGGTGTGTGTCCTGTCGGGGTTCGAGCGTCGCCTCCGATCCTGGACGCCTGCCGTGCGGACGTCGTCGGCCCCGGGGCGGCACACCGCCTACTACGCGGGAAGTACCGGATCGACCGGTCCGACACGCAGGCGGGCGTCCAGATCTGGCTCTGGCCTGGGCATGAGCGAAGGTCGGGTGGGCGAGGTCGAGGGTGCTGTCCAGGACGGTGATGAAGCCGTTCACGTGCTGTCGGGCGGCTTGTTCCTGATCGTGCGGCGTTTCAAGGATGTGCCGTCAGGATCCTGCTTGAGACGCTCAGTCGGCGATCCCGCGGCCCTGAACGACGGACGGCTCGGGCTGGCTGCAGTCAGCCGGCCCGAGCCGTTGTCGTACCTGCTACTCGTTGCGTGCCGTTTCGGGTCCCGTGATGCGCCTGAGCAGCGGCATGGTGGATGCGATGACCCCCAGCGAGGCGACGAGCCCGGCGAACAGGATCGCGTAGTACTGGATCCCCGGTGCTCGGATCGAGTACCGGAACTGGGCCTGTACGAACAGCTGGGCAGCCAGGAAGCCCATCCCGATCGCCACCACGGCGACCACCAGGAGCGGGACCGCGCTCTCCAGCAGAACCACCCGCCGCAGCACCCCGAGCGGTGTGCCGGTCAGCCGCAGCAGGCTGAAGGGGCGCTTGCGGTCGCGCAGGCCCCCGGCCACGCTCACCGCCAGGCTGCAGCCGGCGATGGGGAAACTGACCAGGATGACCACGTTGGCCAGTTGCTGGTATCCGGCGAGCTGTGCGCCACGTTCGGCGTGTTCCTCGCGGACGGTCCATGGGACGTCCTGGTCGGGATACGTGTTCGCGAGGATGGTGCGGGCGCGTTCGATCGCCGACGTCGACCCGTTGGTGGCCACGACGATCTCCTGGACCGGGAGGCGGGCCAGGCGCTGGGCGGAGATGCCGGCGGCCGGCCATGCCGTGGGCCAGCGCTCCCAGTTGTACATGCCGAAGGTGCCGTAGTTCTGGGGGACCGACGCCGCTTCGGCTCCGGAGGCGCATGAGCTGTGGGCCGGCATCTTCACGAGCTCCGCGCACGAGGCCAGGCCGGCCACCGGCGGTGTCACAGAGCCTGGGGAGTCCCGAGCGGCCGGGTCCGCGGTGCCGAGCGGGTTCGTGTGAATCATCAGCACGCCTTCGACGCCCGGTACGGAGTTCAGGTCGCCGAGCGTGGCCTTCGAGAGCGGGGGCACGCTGCCGATCTGGCGTCCGGTAGTGCGGTTGAAGCCTTGGACGTAGTTGGCGCCCAAGGCGCCGGCGACCGTCTGGCCGGCCTGCGGGATGCTGCGCTCGGCGTTCAGCGAGCCGATGATCCCGACGGCCGCGCTGGTGACGCACAGGG
The DNA here is from genome assembly GCF_053598275.1 of Streptomyces sp. NPDC001156. Taxonomy (NCBI): domain Bacteria; kingdom Bacillati; phylum Actinomycetota; class Actinomycetes; order Kitasatosporales; family Streptomycetaceae; genus Streptomyces; species Streptomyces sp. NPDC001156. The sequence goes on from NZ_JBSFJX010000249.1 coordinate 8,437, forward strand.
CGAGGACCAGCCCGCTGACCGCGCGGAAGCCGGCCTTCGGGTCGTCCGCGAGCCGCCGGCTCGCGACGAGCAGCGCGGGCCGGCTGGTAAGCCGGGCCAGGACGCGGGCTCCGGTCATGGTCAGCCAGGGTCCGGCGATGACGAGGCCGGTCAGGACCAGCAGGATTCCCGGGACGAAGACCCAGATCTGGCCGTTGGTGCTCCTGGGCACCCGGCCGATGGTGTACGACAGTTCGGCGATACCGGCGCCCAGTGGGATTACCCGGTAGACCCGCGGCGGGCGCGGCGTGACGCGCCGGGTGACCCCGAGCGGGGAGACCTGCACGCGGCGCAGGGCGATCCGGGCCGTGATCGCGGCTCCCACCGGGACGGCGACGCAGACGAGAAGGATGTCGCTGGTCCGGAGCGTGAGATCGTCGGCGAAGAACGGCGTATGCGTGAGGTCGACCGCCGCCAGTTGCGTACGGAACAGGTAGAAGAGGCCGAAGCCGACGGCCGTGCCGATGACCGCGGCGAGGGTCGATTCGACGGCTGAGATCATCGAGATCTGCCGCGGCGTGGCGCCGACCAGGCGCATCGCGGCGAAGCGCTGGTCACGGCGGGCGGCTGCCAGCCGGGTGGCCGTGCCGATGAGGACGAGTACAGGGAAGATCAGGGCGGTGCCCGCGACGGAGAGGATGAGCTTGATGCCTCTGCTGTCGATGCCCGCCCTGACCGTACAGTTCGTTCCGTTGCAGCTGCTTGGGGTCACGGTGGTGATCGAGGTGACCTGGGTGGCGTCGTGCTGCTTCGCGAGTTGATCGGGGCTGTGGCCGATGACGACGACCAGGGAGTCCGGGCCAGGGAGCGCCGCCTTGCCGACCGTGCCGACCTGGTGGCCGGGGTAGCGGTCGGCGAGTTCGGCGGCCGGGGTGGAGCGGAGGATCTTGCTGAGGGCCGGTGAGGCGTAGAACTCGCCCGGCCCGGGAAGGCGGGAGAGCCCCGGTGGGACCGGGGAGTTCGGACCGGTGGCGGCGACGTCGACGCGGCCGATGATCTCGCCGTCGAAGTGGTCCGCCCTGAGCAGCCACCACAGCGGGTCCGTGTCCGCCTTCCCCGCCGAATGACTCGACGCGCTCGTGCCGGAGCCGGTGTTGAACCAGGCGTTCCGGTTGTTCTGGGTGGCGGTGGCGTTGATGGCCGCCAGGATGCTCAGCAGCAGGCCGACGCCGAGGGCGACGGCGGACGCGATGACGGCGAGGCGGGCGGCGGCCTCCCTGCCGCCGCTCAGGGTCAGGCGCAGCCCGAGGCGGATCACGAGGCGAGCCGCCCGACGGACAGCGGCGTCGCCTTGCCGTCGCGGACGATGACTTCCCGGCGCGCGAAGGCGGCCACCCGCGGCTCGTGGGTGACCAGGACCACGGTGGTGCCCTCCTCGCGCACGGAGGCGACCAGCAGGTCCATCACGTGCTCGCCGGTGAGGGAGTCGAGCGACCCGGTCGGCTCGTCGGCGAACAGCACCTTGGGCCGGGAGACCAGGGCGCGGGCCAGTGCGACACGCTGTGCCTGCCCGCCGGAGAGTTCGCCGGACCGGCGCCCCTCCAGACCGTCCAGGCCGAGCCGCCCGAACCACGACCGGGCCTCGGCCAGCGCGCTCGGCCTGCGGGACTTGGCGAGCAGCAGCGGCAGGGCGACGTTCTCCTCGGCGGTCAACTCCGGGACGAGCTGACCGAACTGGAAGACGAAGCCGAAGTGATCCCGGCGCAGCGCGCTGCGCTCGGGCTCGCGCTGGGTGTCGACGCGGCGGCCGTCGAACCAGATCTCGCCGGAGTCGGGTACGAGGATCCCGGCCAGGCAGTGCAGCAGCGTGGACTTGCCGGAGCCGCTCGGGCCGGTGACGGCGAGGATCTCGCCGGCACGGGCGGAAAGGTTCGCACCCTGCAGCGCGGGCGTCTGCCCGAACGACAGGACGGCGTTCCGCGCTTCTACGGCTCTCCCGGCATCGGTGTGGGTCAGCCGGTGCGAGTGGGGGGTCGCTCCCACGGCAGGACGAGGGTGATGGGGCCGCAGGTGAGCATGACCA
>NZ_JBSFJX010000250.1:0-10485 GCF_053598275.1 Streptomyces sp. NPDC001156
CTGCGCCTGCGCGACGGCACCGTCGACGAAGTCCACCTGGAGATCAATCTGCCCTTCGGCGTCCCCGCACAAGGCACCTACCGCGTCCAGAACATCGATCTACGCGCGGGCGACCGCCTGCTCCTCTACACCGACGGCATGCAAGAACGCCAGGCAGAGACCCTGGACCTGCCCGGCCTGATCCGTGACACCGCCCCCGACCATCCCCGCGAAGTCGTGCGCATTCTGACCACCGCGGTCATCGACGCCTGCAAGGGGCACCTTCAGGACGACGCCACCGTGCTGTGCCTGGACTGGCACGGCCCCACACCGGTGGGCGCCGCCTGACCCGGACCACAGCCCCAGCCACACGTCATCGCCCAGCCAACCAGATGATCGCCGTGTGGGACGGGCAACCGGCCCGCGGTTATGGCGGCACCGCCGATGTCGTCGCCTACGCGTCGTGTCGGCGTGCCCGTGCACATCGTGTGGCCCGTAGGCGCCACCCGAGACTGAGCCGGGGTGCGCTGCAACGGCCTACCTCAAGAGCGACACCTGGGAGATTCAAAAAAACGCCATCGAGAGTCGCCCCGCGTCGTGAGCACCAGTGGCGCCCTCCCCCACAGCCCATCGAGGGGGCCTCAGGCAAGTCCCGGCCTCCACGCAATGCTCGGCCCTAAATGATCAAGTTCTATGTGTTCGGTCGCATGCGGGGTCAGCGAACTTGATCGTGCTTCGTGGCTGAGCGTTGTCAGACCTCGCCCATATCTTGTCGTCATGGCATCGATCAATGTTCCACAAGTGGGCCTTGAACACTGGTCCGAGGGCGACTTGGACCTGCTTCGCAAGACCAACACGCCGGAGATGACCGAACACCTCGGCGGCCCGGAGACCGAGGAACAGGTCGTCGAGCGGCATAGGCGCTATCTCGACCCCGATGCGAACGGGACCATGTTCCGGGTTGTGCTGCTGCCGGAAGGCCAGGTGGTGGGGTCGACTGGCTTCTGGGACCACGAGTGGGGCGGCGAGCCGGCCTATGAGACGGGGTATGGCATCCTGCCGGAGTTTCAGGGGCGCGGCCTGGCGGTAGCGGCGACCGTGGCGGTCGTCGGCAAGGCCAAGGCCGATGGCAGGCATCGTTTTCTGCATGCCTTTCCCTCGGTCCACCATGTCGCGTCGAATGCGGTCTGCCGGAAGGCGGGGCTCGAACTCGTTGAGGAGTGTGAGTTCGAGTATCCCAAGGGGCACTTCATCCGCTCGAACGTGTGGCGGATGGACCTTTCAGCGGCTGGCGAGTAGCCGCCCGCCCACCGGCGAGAGCGAAGTACTGTGGCGCAGGCACGTCCCGTGTGCGCCGACCAGCGTTGCCGCTTGACCCGGGTGGCACCGCTTGACGGTGCGTCGGGGAATGCAAAGAGGGTGTTCAAGATCGCTATGTGACGAATGACCTGGACACCCGGCTGGTCGCACTGTACGTGAAGATCGACGACGAGCTGGAGATCGGTCGGTGCCGTGCGGCATGTCCCGCCCGACGGTGAAGCGGTCGGAACTGGCCGGCTGGGCCGGATACGGGTACTGCGCCTCGCACGCCACGACACGATCAAAAGCGGTCTGATCGGCGTGCTGATCTACGACCTCTTTCATCGGAGACGTCCTGCATGCCTTCCAGGAGGGCGAAGCGCCAAGAACCCCCTCCCCGGGCAGGGAAGCATGTCCTCCACAAATCTCCACGGCTGTCCAGATGCATAGCGCAGGACCTCCGCCCATGATGATGGCATGGGGACTACGTGAGGGAGGGTCGTCGTGATCATTCTGAACGTCTTCTTCGACGTGGCTCAGGAACACGAGGCGAAGTTCCTGAAACTTTTGAACCACATGGTGGTGGAGTCCAACAAAGAAGACGGGTGCAGCCTGTATCAGCTGTGGCGCAACGCCCATGATCCGTACAGCTACGCCCTAGTCGAGCACTGGGAGACCCAGGAGAAGCTGGACGTGCATGGCAAGACGCCGCACTGGATTGACTTCAACGACACCGTCAACCGATACCTGAAGTCGGACTACGACGAGCACCACTACAGCGAGATTCCTCGCTGACCTGACCACGATCAGCGGTAAGGCAACTGGAAGGTGTTTCGCATGCCTTTTTCGCAGCCTACGCAGGGTTTCCGAAACTACTACGAACGCTCGGGCAGCGGAACGCCCGTGGTGCTCGTACACGGCAACCCGGGCGATCACATGGAGTTTTCGCGTGTGGTGCCGCTTCTGGGTGAGGGCGTCGACGTGGTGACCCCGGACCTGCGCGGGTACGGGAAGTCCGACAAGCACCTGAAGGACGTCGGCAACGCCTATTCGCTCAGCGGCCAGGTCGAGGGCGTCATCGCGCTCATCGACGAACTGGGCATCAGTAACGCGGTGCTGTGCGGGTACGACGTGGGAAGCTTCACCGTCCAGACCATCGCTGCGAAGCGCCCTGACCTTGCGCACTCCCTAGTCATCGCCCCGCCGACCATGGGTGTAGGGCGACGGATTCTGGAAGAGAAGGCAGTCAACGCCTTCCTGCACGCGATCCTGTACAAGACCAGGCTCGTCGAGGACCTGATCGACGGGAAGCCAGACGCCGTCCGTGCTGCACTGCGAGAGAACCTGGTGAGCTGGTCGCCCCCAGGCTCGCCGGCGCCCGACGCGCTCCTCGACCACCTCACCGAGAATCACTCGGAACCGGGCGCATTCGTAGCTGGCGCGATGTGGTTCCGCTACCCCGAGGGTAACCCCATCACCTACTACGCCAACGAGACCAAGCCGGCGCCGGAAGACAGGTTCTCGAAGAACATCACCATCCTGTGGCCGGATAGTGACGCGCTCTTCCCCACGGAGTGGGCCGACACACTGGACGAGTTCTACAGCGACTATGACCTGCACTTCATGGAGAACACCGGGCATTTCAGTCCGGTTGATTCCCCGGAGACGTGGGCGGAGCACATCCTCAAGCATGTAGAGACCGCCTCCAAGTAGCTGATCCTGCCCGGGTCGCGGGCGTAGGAGCCACTTTCAGTGCGGAGGTCTGGCCGACTCGAGAGCATTGAGCCGCCAGTGCTCGCCAGGAGGCGCAGACATGCACGAATTCCGTCACAACATGTTCGACGCCGCGGACGTCCGCATCCACTACGTGACAGCGGGCACCCCGCCGAGCAACGGCCGAGACGATCGAACGATCGTGTTACTGCATGGCTGGCCTCAGACCTGGTGGGAGTTTAGATACATCATCGAGCCCCTACATTCAGACGGATGGTTCGTCGTGGCTCCCGATTACCGAGGGGCGGGCGGGTCGTCGAAACCTGAAAGCGGATACGACAAGCAAACCATGGCGGGTGACATCAAGGCGTTGCTCGACCATCTCGGCGTGATGAACCCCATCACGCTCGTCGGCCACGACCTCGGGATGTTGGTCGGATACGCCTACGCGACCCCTCTATCCGAATCACGTCAGGCGTCTCGTGCTCATGGAGGCTCCGATACCCGGAACCGAAGCCTACGAGAGCAGCCTGGGGACCACCAAGTACAGCCAGAACAAGCTGTGGCACTTCCACTTCCACGCCGCCGCAGGAAACGAAGCTGAGACGCTCATTGCGGGCAGTGCCTTCCCGTATCTGCGGAACTTCTACGTGAAGCTAAGCGCGAATCCGGATGCCATTTCGCTACAGGACGCGGAGCGTTACGTTGCCGACTACACGGCCCCTGGGGCCATGCGAGCGGGCCTTGAGCTCTACCGGGCATTCGAGAGGGACGCGGAAGACAATCGGCGCATCCTGTCGGAAAAAGGTAAGCTCAAAATGCCCGTGCTGGGACTCGGAGGAACCGCGAGCTTCTTTCTTGCGATAGCCGAGAAGATGATCGCGGAGGTGGCCGAGAATGTTACCGTTCGGCCGATTGAAGATTCAGGCCACTGGATCGCCGAGGAGCAACCGGAAACGCTTTTGCAGCGCCTACGCGAATTCGTCCAAGAAACGGGAGGGTGATCCGGCAAATTGCGTAGCTTCGTGTAAAGGGGCGGACGCGCGCCCTGATGGTGAAAGCGCGCACGACGGCTCGTGCGCCGTCTAAAGGGGTCAGGGGATCCGCTGACCGGCGGGTGGCGGCAAGGGGCAGCGGCCGAGATGGCCCTTCGAGGCCTGCTCGGCTAGGTAGCCGTCCCTGCTACGGGAGGGTTCTCGGCGTCAGGCCGAGGGGGGAGTGGGGCGAGACGGGCTGTACTCAGGGGCGGGTGCGTTCCACGACTCGAGCAGACGCAGTGCCTCTTCGGTTGGTGAGCCAGGCTCGACGTTGTACACGTAAAGAGTCTGTTCCGCGTCCCCGGGGACCGGGAAAGACTCGAAGATGAAGTGCAGGTCACCGACGATGGGATGGTGATGAACCCTGGCACCGTGGGTGCAACGGAGCACCCGGTGGTCGTTCCACCAGGTCGTGAATTCAGTTGACTGCAGCGTGAGTTCGCCGACGAGGTCGGCGAGTTGCCGGTCGTGGGGCCGGCGCCCTGCCTCGAGGCGGAGGACGCCCACGGTTTCGGCAGCGATGCGTTCCCAGTCGCCGACCGTCTGCCGGGCGGAGGGGTCCAGCAGGTAGTAGCGGGCCATGTTGCGGGCCTGCATTGGCAGGGCCTCGAAGTCCGTCAGGACGGCTCGCGCCAGTCGGTTGGAGGCAAGCACGTTTGTCCGCCGACCAAGGACGTACGCCGGCACGTGCTGAAGTGTCTCCAACATCAGATGCAGGCCCGGACGCACTCGCTGCGGACCGGTGGGGCCACGGCGAGTGGCGGCAGTCGGCCTGGCCAGCAGATCTCGCAGGTGCTCTGTCTCGGTCGCGTCCAGGCACAAGGCCCGACTCAAAGCGTCCAGGACTTCCGGTGACGGGTTCCCGGCCCGACCCTGTTCGAGCCGTATGTAGTACTCGGTGCTCACCCCTGCGAGCCGAGCGACCTCCTCGCGGCGCAGGCCCGGCACCCGGCGTGCGCGACCGTCGTGGGACACCCCCATTTGGTCAGGGGACAGGCGGCTGCGCCGGGTACGCAGGAAATCTGCGAGCTCGCTTCGGGACTCCATGCATCCAGTGTGACGCTCAGCGCATGCCAGATATCCGGCATGGGTGGCCCTGTCGGTACCAGCCTCGACAGGGTTCCGTACGCGGCCGTAGCAGGGGGTCTGGCGGTGGTCTGCTGGACGAGCGGCCCGGAGTGAGCGGCCCGCATCCCCCTTAGCTTCACGGAAGGTAACCCCTCAATGACCTCGCAGACCTTTGTCGCCCCACTCGCCGGCCGAGTCGCCGTCGTCACTGGCGCCTCCAGCGGCATCGGTGAAGCGACCGCCGAGCACCTGGCATCGCTGGGAGCGAAGGTTGCCGTGCTGGCCCGGCGCGAGGACCGGCTTGCCGGGCTGGTCACGCGTATCGAAAAGAACGGCGGCACCGCACTGGCAATCGCCGCCGACGTGACCGACGTGCAGGTCGTGCGCGCCGCCGCAGACCGGGTGAAGACCGACCTGGGTGCCGCAGACCTGCTCTTCAACAACGCAGGCGTGATGCTCCCCGCCCCGATCGAGGAGCTGGCCACGGACCAGTGGCAGCACCAGATCGACCTGAACATCACGGGCCTGATGAACGTCATCGGCGCGTTCGTTCCGCAGCTGGTCGAGGCGGCCGCCGAACGCGGCGTCGGCGATCTGGTCAACACCTCGTCGATCACCGCACAAAACCTCTTCCCGAACTTCGCCGTGTACTCAGGCACCAAGGCCTTCGTCACGCACCTGTCTCGGCACCTGCGTATGGAGTTGGGCCAAAAGAAGGTGCGGGTGTCCGCGATCGAGCCGGGCATCGTCGGGACGGAACTGCAAAGCCACGTCACCGACACCGGCGTGCAGGCATGGCTGGAGGGTTCCAAGGAGGTGATGGAGTGGCTGACAGCCGAGGACATCGCCCACACCGTCGGATTCCTCGCCTCCCAGCCGGCACGCGTCAACCTTCAGCAGGTCACCATCATGCCGACCGGCGAACCTAGCTGATCACCCCCCAAGCGTCGCCGTCCTGATTTGGGCGGCGCCTGCAAACCAAAAGACGATCAAGGAGAAAACGTGCCCTTCGGGCGACTTCACTTCCCAGCGGTCAGGCCGCAAACGCGAATGAAGATAGCGGCCATGCTCGCACTTCTCGCTGTTGCGGCAAGCTGGATCGGACTGGGTGCAAACACGGCAAAGGCCGACACTCAGAGTGGTCAAGTAAGCCACATCTACATGAACCTGCGCGATCAAGCGAGCGGGACGGCAGCCGGGCAGTACTGGACTTTGCTCGAGAGCCTGCGGAACGCATCAGGTCACTACTGGCAAAACGGAATCGGGATTACTCAGACCTACGGTGATGGCAATACGCTGATCCGGATGGACCTGAACCTCTCCGACACCGAAGAGCTGCGTCTCTGGTTCAACCCGCGCAACTTGTATCTGCTTGGTTTCACCAACCACTACAACGATACATACGCCTTCAACGACTCCAACCTCGGCGCCATCATGGCCAACGCGGCCCTGAACGGATCAGGCAACCTGCTGCCCCCGCAGGGGCAGATCCACAACCTTTCGTTCGGTTCTAACTACCAGAGCCTGTCAGGTGCGGCCGGATACGGCCGAGAGGCGATGCCGATATCCCTCAACGACTTGTGGAACTCGGCGTGGCAGCTGCAGTACGGCGGCAACTCCAACTCGACCGCTCGATCGCTGATGCTCATGATCCAGTACACCTCCGAGGCGGCCCGCTTCTGGGATGTCTACGGAGTCATGTCGGACATCATGCGCAACCCCGGCCGGTTCTACGACGGCCTGCCTCTCAATCAGGTCGAGCTTGAACAGCACTGGGAACAGCTTTCCCGCCTTGCTGACGACCTGTGGTCCGGACGCCCCATCACACCGGTTTACGCCGGCCCTCACGCAGGGACGTTCAGCAGTAGTTCCCAGCTGACCGCCCGCCTCATGACGGTCATCGGAAACCCCGGCTCCGTCCCGCCCTCCGACGAGTGGTGGCACACCGAGCTCTAATCTGCAGCGCAATCACCTGGGGCGGCTGCTATGGCTGGCCGCCCCAGGTGGGCGCCCACCAATCCCATACCGGAAACAACTGCTGAACGACCCGCTGGTCGCGATCCCGGCGCCAGCGCGTGACTGGAGGGTTCGAAGGAGACCATCGACTGGCTCCAGTCGGAGGACATTGCCCAGACGGTGGGCTTTATCGCCTCTATGCCCCCGCTGACCCCACCAGGAGGAAGACACCCATGCCCTTCATCCCGCCGAGAGCGGACGCCGGGCGTACATGGATGAGCAGCCAGCACGCATCGACCCGACCACGGACCGCGCCGCAGCGGCGCTCCTCCTTGGCTGCTCCCCGAACCAGGTCGGCTACTGCACACGCTGCCAGGGCCTCACGGCCCGCTACGGGCCCAACGCCCAGGGCGTGTGCCCGCATTGCCAGACGGTCGAGCGCCAGAGCCGCTAGCCTGTCCTCAGCGGCCCAGGAGAGTGGCCGCCCAGACGGCCAAGAGGCCCTACCCCCAGGCGGGGTAGGGCCTCTTTGCGTTGGAAAGGCACTCCGATGCCCCCCTGATCTGGCGCTCGGCTGACCTGCGGCGACCGCCCGGCGCCCCGCCGCCGGCGCCGCGGGGCGGGTCTCCTGGGAACGCTCTGGGAACGCTCTGGGAACGGAAGGGGGGAGAAAGGCCGGGAACGATCACCAAGGCCCGGTACGGCAAAGGGCCTCTGGCCTGCGAAGAAAGGGAAAACGGGGGCAAGATCAAAGAACATGATGGCACGTCTGGCCGGACTTCTTGTCGTCCCAGCGTCGTCCGTTGTAGGACCCCATGCGGCTCCAAGGCGAACTGCTGGCCGCCATCCGGGAGGCAGGGACGCTCACGTTCGCGGACGGGGTCGAGGCGACGAGGCGCTCCGGTGCTCGCCCGCGCGCGGGCGACACATATGCTCTGGCGCCGGCAGTTGGCCACGGATCCGGGCACCACCATAAGTGATGGCTCGCCCGTCTGGCTCGGTTCCTCACCACGGCGGCAGTCGTGACCGCCCGAGGCTGGGGGCTTCGCGATATGGCCATCGGCGCCGCCTTCTTCTGAACGGGGTCGTGTGGTGGGTCGAGTCGATCGAGCCGCAGCTCGGCCGGCTCCGCCTGCTCGACGAGGACGGACGGGCAGAAGAGCGGACGATCCGCTGGTTGATCCAGCACCCCCGGACGTCCGCACAGGCGCCGTCGTCGCCCGTCGGAGCACCGGTCGCTGGACGGGTAGCGCGGTCCGTCGCCCCGGCGCACCATCGGGGGAACCGACGCGAGGAGGAGGTGCGCCATGGCGAGGAAGCGCGACGAGGAGGCGCTGCGTGACCTGCTCCACCTCCCCGTCGGCGAGCCGGTCGACCTGTCCGCGTACGACACCGGCGCGCCCCCCGGCGGCCCCGACGACAAGGCCGCCGGGCTCGCGGCCACCGTCGCGGGAACACCGATGTCTGCCAGGATCCGTAGCGGTGGACTGCGAGACTCCGCCGCCAGGTTCTCCAAGTCGTCGCCGTACGCCGAATAGCCGTGCTCCTGGACCGATGCGTGCCGTCCGTCACCACATCACGGGCACCGATGGTTGCGGCAGCACCTCTCTAGGCGGGGGCGCGGGGGTGCCTGAGTGGTGCTCCGGCCTGATGGAGACTGGTGAGGGCCAGCCGGTAGGAGGCGATCAGCCCGGTCTCCACGTAGTCCACACCCAGGTCCTCGCAGTAGCGGCGCACGATGGTCCGGGCCTTGCGCAGGTTGGGGCTGGGCATGCTGGGGAACAGGTGATGCTCGATCTGATGGTTCAGCCCGCCCAGCGCGATGTCGGTGAACCAGCCGCCGCGCACGTTGCGTGAGGTGAGCACTTGCCGGCGCAGGAAGTCCGGGCGGTCTTCGCCTTTCAGGATCGGCATGCCCTTGTGGTTGGGCGCGAAGACGGAACCGAGGTAGACGCCGAAGAGGCACTGGTGAACGGCGAGGAAGGCGATCGCCATGCCGGGCGGCAGCAGCCACAGCAGCACGGTCAGGTAGAGCCCGAAGTGCGCGAACAGCAGGACGCCGTCCAGCGTTCGGTGCTTCAGCGAGCGATTGGCCAGCGCCTTCACGCTCGACACGTGCAGGTTGAAGCCCTCCAGCGTGAGGAGCGGAAAGAACAGGAACGCCTGCCAGCGGCCGATCAGGCGGGGGAGCCCCTTGGCAGCCCGGGCCTGATCCTGGGACCAGACCAGCAGGTCGGGGTCGAGGTCGGGGTCGAGTTCCTCATGGTTGGGATTGGCGTGGTGGCGGGTGTGCTTGTCCTGCCACCACCCGTAGCCCATCCCGATACCGGCACCAGCGATCCGTCCGGACACCTCGCTGGCCCGGCGTCGGCGGAACACCTGGCGGTGGGCCGCGTCATGGGCGAGCAGGGCGACCTGGCCGAAGACAACGGCCAGGAAGGCGGCGACCGCCAGAGTCCACCAACTGTCGCCGATGAGCGCGACGGCGGCCCACCCACCAAGGTAGAGCCCGGCCACCACCGTGATCCGCAGCGCGTAATAGCCGGGACGGCGCCCCAGCAACCCGGCAGCGGCGATCTTTCTCGACAGTCGGGCGAAGTCACTGCCGGACCTCTCCGAGGGCGGCCGGCGGACCGGGGTGTTTCTGGTCATGATGTTGAAACTCTCTCCGAAGGAGGCAGATGGCTCGGCGCCGCCTCGGGAGCCGCTGAGACCGGGCCGCAGGTAGGGATGCGTGTCCGCCACTGCGGGATGCGCATCGCGCGACCGCGGAGCAAGGAAGACGTCTGCTTCGTCTGCCAGCGGCAGCGCAGGCCCTTTGTCTGGATGCGGGTTCCCTGCCAGCCAGGTCTCACGCCGTAACAGGACAGGCAGGGCTTCTGGAGCGGTCCGCGCGCTTTCATGGCAGAACTGAGGCCGGCCCGTGAATGGGCCGGATCCCAGCAGGTGGCCACCGCCGAGGACAAGCAAATTGCTAGATTTGTCCGGATATGTTTGCGACAGGAGGCCGGAAGGAGTCAGAGTCGGAGGGGGTACAGGAGGCGACCGTGACCGTTCTCGCGATGTTTCTTCTCATCATCGGGGCGATTTTGATCCTGCTTGGGACGTTCCTGGTCGCCGTCGGGGCAATCGTGATCTTCATGGGGCTTGTCCTGATCGCCCTTGCGGCCTTCCTGCTGATCCGGAGAGCGCTGAGGCGCCGACAGTAGAAAGGGCAAGACCGAGGCGGATGCTGTGCGTTCGGGCCAGGCGGTGGCTGCGGTGTGGCCTGCGCCGAGGGCGAGGCCGGAGAAATGGGGTCGGATCGGGCCCAATGCGTCGAGTTGCCGTCGATGCCCGGCTAAGCCTCGATCCACCGACCGATGCCTGTGGATGACGCTTGGGAAAATGAAGAAGTGCCTTGTGACCTGCGATGATGGGAGTTCTTTACGCT
>NZ_JBSFJX010000251.1:0-10442 GCF_053598275.1 Streptomyces sp. NPDC001156
TGACCAGCCGCTGCAGCTCAAGCCCAGTCACTTTCACCCAAGCCCCGAGCAGGCACCGGCATGCCCTCGGCTGCTGTGATTTTCCGGCCAGACGTCGTGGAGATGTCCATGGAGCGCGTGTTGGACGGATTCCAGGCCCGAGCCGCCCTCGTCAGCCTGGTCGATGGAGATCGGCTCCGCGTAGCTTGCAGCTCGGGCTGTGCAAGGGAATTCATACGCACCTTGAATGGCTCACTGCTCGCGCAGCGCAGGCCGGAGACGGACGCGGTGGAGCGACGGCGGCTGGTCCTGTACGGCCCTCGGGATACACAGACAGCCGGCCGGTTGCCCGAGCCGCTGTCGGACCAGGAATGCTTCTGGATGGTCCTGCCACTGATTGCCGGGCGCAGGGCGGTGGGTGCCCTGTCGATGGCGTTCGGCGTCGATCGCAGTGACATCGTCGCCGAGCAGGGAACGCTGACCACGCTGGCCACGGCAGTCGGTCAAGCGGTCGAACGAACCAAGATGAACGACGTTCAGCACGCGCTGGCCGATGACCTGCAGCACGCACTGCTGCCCCCCGTGCTGCCCCAGCCGGCCGGAGTGGTGAGCACCAGCAGGTACGCATCGGCGACCAGCGGAATCGAACTCGGGTGAGACTGGTATGACCTCATCAAGCTCCCCGAGGGCCGGGGCATGATGGTGATCGGGGACGTCCAGGGTCACAACACGGCCGCCGCTGTGGTGATGGGCGAGCTACGCAGCGGTGTGCGCGCCTACGCGACCGAAGGACACGACCCCGGAGTCGTGCTCACCCGGGCGAACCAGCTCATGATCGGCCTGGAAACCGACCTCTTCGCCACCTGCTGCTGCGCCTGGCTTGATCCGGACACCGGGAGGGCGCAGATGGCCACCGCCGGGCATCCACCGCCTCTGATGCGCACGGCTGACGGCCGAATGCCACCCGTCTGTCTCGACGCAGGCATGCCTTTGGGCATCGACCCGGAGGCGACCTTCGAGGTGATGGAGCTGCAACTCGAGCCGGGCACGTTGCTCGCCTTCTACACGAACGGTCTGGCCGGTGTCGGAGGCGATGTGGACCCCAAGGTGGTGAGCGTAGCCTTTGACGACCCCGGGAACCTTGAGTCCGTCGGCGACCGACTCATCAGGGGCTTCAGCCAGTCGCCCCTGCGATGCTCCGACGATGCCGCGTTGCTCCTGGTCGTCTACGAGGGGCCCTCGGCTGAAGCTCAGCACAACGTCCGGCAGTTGAGGATCCACCGGCGCGATCTGCACGGGGCCCAGCAGACGCGCAGACTCCTGCGGGAGTGGCTGCCCGGGTGGGAGCTGTCCGCCATGGCCGATGACGAGGAACTACTGGTGTCGGAGGTCGTCACGAACGGCCTGGTCCACGGTGACAGCGACGTGTACGTCTACGTGCACAGGTATCCCGAACGTATACGCGTAGAGGTCCGTGACAGCGATCCGCATCTCGCGCAGGCCGTAACGGTTCCCCGCGAGGAGGACCAGGCCGAGGGCGGGCGGGGACTGGTCATCGTTTCCGCGCTGGCTTCGGCATGGGGCAACTCACCGAGCGGGCGCGGGAAGACCGTGTGGTTCGAATTGCCGATGCCGGATGCCCATGGCGCTGACGCCTGACACGGCACACCTTCGCGTGATGTCTCCGTGCGCCTGACCGTCGACCAAGCCCGCACCGCCGTCACACTCCGCCGGGCGCTGCCGTCCTACCGGCTCACCGCCTCGCCCCCCGCGCCCCCGATTCAAGAGACCACCAGGCCACCAGGGTTGACGGCGGTCTGACGACGACGGACGTCACGGTACGCAGTGGCGTGTCAGGGGCTGTCGGCGCTGGTCGTTTCCGGGACGGAAACTGATCCGCTCTGCACGACGAACTCGCCTGGAAAGCAGAGGGTCGGCTGCCCCGGGGTGCCTCGCTGCGTGCCCGTTCAGAGGGCACGCAGCAGGGAACCACAGCTAGATTCGCTCTCCCGTTCAGGTCAGTGCCTTGCCAGGCTTCAGGAGGCAACCGCGGCCCGATGGATCGGGTTAACGTGACGAGGTGGAGATGTTTCATTTGCGGTATTTCGTCGCGGTTGCCGAGGAGCTGAATTTTTCTGCGGCGGCCCGGCGACTGCACATGGCCACTTCGCCGTTGAGCCAGCGAATCAGGGACCTCGAGAAGGAGCTCGGCCACCGACTGTTCGAGCGCGATTCACACAGCGTCACGCTCACGCCGGCGGGCGAGGCGCTGCTGCCGCTCGCCCGGGATGTGCTGGAGCAGATCAACGCCATGCCGTGGCGGCTGCAGGAGGCGACCCGGCCGGGGCGCTGCTCCATGGTCGTGGGCATTGCCACCGGGATGCATCCGAGGCTGAGGGAGCTCCTCAACGTGCTCGCCGAGCGTGTTGAGAACCGGTGCGAGCTGCTGCGCCGGCCCGGCCCTTCCAAGGATCTGATCACCGCCGTGGGCGAGAACAGGGTCGCGTTCGCGCTGGCCCGGCTGCCGGTCAGCGACCCCTCACTGGACCTGCTGCGTGTCATGTCGGAACGGCTGGGAGCGGTGGTGCCGGCCGATCGGTTCGCCGGGCGGGACTCCCTGGCGCTGCAGGACCTGGCCGACCTCTGTTTCGTCGTCTCACCCGATGAGGTCAGATCGCCTTATTTCGACCAGCTCGACCGGGAGATTTTCGAGCGTGGGGTCAGGAAACGCATCAAGCTGACCGGCGTCGGCTATGGCGGAATCGCTGAAACGGTTTCCAGCGGTAGGGGTTTCTTCTTTGCCGTGCTCGACCCGGACAGTCCCATACACGGCTATGCAATGGAGAACACGAAGGTCCTGCCGTTCACTGATTTCGAGCGCCGGTTGGAGACTGCCCTGATCTGGCGCCGCGAGCGCGCCTCGGGCGGTGACCTGGACGAACTCATCGAAGCAGCCCGCGAGGTCTTCGCCAATCCGATCCACGTCTGATATCGGGGCGGGCGTTACGTGCGGGTGCAGGATTCGCGCTCGGATTCACACGGGGCATGCCCTGGCGGCGGCGTGACCACTGCGGTCACGCCAACGTTAGCAATACGATAATTCCAATGTCCAAAATGCGCCATTAGCGTTCATTGTCGTAGCCACCAAGGCGACGGAAGGACGCGAAAATGGCGGACGCACACGTCCCCGGGCCGCTCGACGGCGTGCGAGTCATCGACCGCATCCACACCGCCGACGGGCTGATCACCCACATGCGCCCCCGTGGGCCGGCCCGGCTGGGCCTGGACACCGACGGCCTCACCGATCTCGTCCCCCTCGCGCCCGACATCACCGAAGCTCTCCTGGACGCGGACGTCGTCCAGGGGAACGGCCCCGAACGGGTCGAATCCAAGAAGGGGTTGTTCGCCCAGCAGGTCCGGGAGACCCCCGGACACGCACTGCCGCTGAGCTCGTCGTCGGCGATCCCGGCGACGGCTTTCACCACGGGACTCGAGGACGCCGACCGTGTCCTCGTCGGACATCCCTTCAACCCGCCCCGCCCGCTGCCGCTCGTCGAGGTTGTACCTCGCGAACGCACCACAAAGGAAGCCGTGCAGGCGGCGGTCGACTTCTACACCGCCGTCGGCCGCACCCCCGTCGTCGAACGCCAGGAGATCCCCGGCTTCGTGGCCAACCGCCTCCAGAACGCGCTCAGCCGCCAGGCCGTCTGCCTCGTCCAGCACGGCGTGGTGACCCCAAAGGACCTGGACACCGTCGTGCCCCACTCGCTCGAACATCCGCTGGGCGACGGTCGGCCCGTTCCTCGGCTCACACCTGGGCGGCGATCCCGGCGGCTTCCGCCGCATGAGCGCACACATCGGCCAGTGGGTGCAGCAGCCGGCCCTCGGACAGCCCTCGCAAGACCCCGAGCACCGGGAGCGAGTCGTCCAAGCGGTGAAAAAGGCATACGCCTCCACGCCGTACACCGACTCGCCAAGACCGGCGGCCCACGGCCGCAGGCAATTCGCCATCCCGTCCGCCCTGGACGACATCCGGCAGGGCCAGCACCAGATCGAGAACGAAAGATGACCACGACCACCGACACCACTCCCGTCGCGCAGCTGGAGGACCAGCTGACAGCCGACTTCTACCAGTACGAGGCGCACCTTTCGCACGAGGAGCGCGAGATCCTGCTCAACGCCCGTACCTTCCTGAGCAAGGAGATCGAGCCACTGGCCAACAAGTACTGGGCCAAGGCCGAGTTCCCCGTCGAGTACATCGAGAAGTTCCGCGGCAGCGGACTGAACGCCCTGGCCTACGAGGGCTACGGCGAGCACAAACCTGCGGTCAGTAACCTGCTCAGCGGCATGCTGGCGATGGAGCTGAGCCGCGTCGACGCCTCGACCGCCACCTTCTTCGGTGTCCACAAGGGACTCGGCTTCTACTCCGTCTACTACGGCGGCGACCAGGAACAGCGCGACAGGTTCCTGCCCGCCATGGCCTCCATGGAGAAGGTCGGCGCTTTCGGCCTGACCGAGCCGCACGGCGGCTCCGACGTCTCCGGCGGCATGCGCACCACCGCCCAGCGCGAGGGCGACACCTGGGTCCTCAACGGCGCCAAGACATGGATCGGCAACGCCACCTTCGCCGACTACGTCAGGGTCTTCGCGCGGGACGTCGACGACAACAAGGTCAAGGGCTTTGTCGTCGCGAAGGGCACCCCCGGCTTCGAGCCCGAGAAGATCGAAGGCAAGACCGCGCTGCGGATCGTGCAGAACGCCGAGATCACCCTGACCGACGTCCGCGTGCCGGAGGCGAACCGGTTGCAGAACATCAAGGGCTTCCCGGACGTCGCCGAGGTCCTGCGTGTCACCCGCAGCACGGTCGCCTGGGAGGCCATGGGCGTGATGATCGGCGCCTACGAACTCGCGCTGGACTACGCCAAGCAGCGCATAGCCTTCGGCCGTCCGATCGCCAAGTTCCAGATGGTGCAGGACCTGCTGGTGAAAAGCCTGGGCAAGATCACCGCCTGCTGGGGCCTGGTGGTGCAGCTCGCCCGGCTGCAGGACCAGGGCATCTTCCGCGACGAGCACTCCGCGCTGGCCAAGACGTTCGTCTGTGCCCGTATGCGCGAGGTCGTCGCCTGGTGCCTCGAGCTCTTCGGCGGCAACGGCATCGTCCTCGAATACGACGTCGCCCTGTTCTTCGCCGACGCCCTCTACTCCTACGAGGGCACGCATCAGATACAGACGCTCATCGTCGGCAAGTCCGTCACCGGCCAAAGCGCCTTCGTAGGGTGAATACGATGACCACCGAATCCGTCTTCACCAGCTTGAAGGTCCTGGACACCTCGAGCTTCATCGCGGGACCGGCCGCGGCCACGATCCTCTCCGACTGCGGAGCGGACGTCATCAACATCGAGCCGCCGAAAACGGACGCCCCCTGCCGGCACCTGAGCTCCGTGCCGCCCGACCCCCGGGCCCTGGCCAACTACGGCCGGCACCTCGCCCACCGCGACGAGCGCGGCATGGTGATCGACCTGAAGTCCCCGGCGGGCACGGAGGTCCTCAAGCGGCTCGTCAAGTGGGCCGACGTCGTGATCACCGACCTCCCGCACGGCACCCGTGAGAAGCTCCACCTCGGCTACGACGAGGTCGCAGGCTGGAACCCGAGGGTCATCTACGCCGACCTCACCGGCGTCGGCGACGCCGACGCCAACGCCAGGCAGCCGGGCTTCGACCTGACCGTCTTCTCGATCGCAAGGGCCCTCCACCACCGCGAGCAGACGGGACAAGGCGCCAGTGTCCAAACATCCCTGCTCGCCCCGGGCGTCTGGGCCATGGGAACGCTCGTGGCCGGCGCGCTCGCCGACAGCACACCATGCGAACTGCACGAGCGGACGAAGCCGGTGAACGCGCTGACCAACCCCTACCGGACATCGGACGGCCAGTGGCTCATGCTGGCAACCTCGTCCGTGCACTGGCCGCAACTGACGCGAGCCATCGAGCGCCCAGCGCTGCTCAAAGATCGCCGGTTCACAGACACCGAGGGCCTTGCCAAGAACGCCGCCGCGCTCGCCGAGCTGCTCGACGAAGCGTTCCGCTGGCGGCCCTTCGCCCACTGGCAAGACGTCCTGACCAGGGAACACGTGACCTTCGGCCTCATCCAGAAGCCCCAGAAGACCGCTCAGGACCCGCAGCCGCGCGCGAACGACATCGTCGTACCCCTGGAAGGGGCCAGCGGGATGCACTGCACCGTCAACAGCCCGGTCGGCCTCCAAGGCGTGCCGAAGGCCCCTGCCAAGCGGGCACCGGACCTGGGCGAGCACAACGACGAGATCCTCGCCGAGCTGGAATCCGGCCCCGCCGAGATCGCCCGACTGCGCACCCATGGAGCGATCCCCGATACGGCGCACGCGCAAGCCGCGTGATGAGCACGGCGCCCGAACCGCCGACACCACGCCCCACCAGCGCCGCGGCGGAGCTCTTCACCATCACCGCCGGCCACCCGGCGCAGAAGAACGCTGCCGGCCACGAGAACCTCGCGGATGACCCCGGCGACGGGCCGACAGGCCGCGACTCCCACGGTCACAGAGCGCCGCAACTCCATGATCACCAGGACCCGTGCCCGTCCCGTGCCGGTGTCCCCCACCGCACCCATCCGCACGACTCCTATTTGATCTTGCAGTGGCGTGGGCGCCGGGTCAGCAGCCGACGAAGCTCCGCCTGCAGGACCAGGAGCCGAACACCACGTGGCGTCCACTGGATTGACGGGGGCCAGCAGGCCATCGCCCGGCCACCGAGCGCACCCCGCTTCCGCCCAGGCCAGTTGCCTGCCGACCTCGACGAGGACCTCGATGCGGTCGGCCGGCCCGTACACCTGATACCGCCCCACCGCCGGGTCATAGGCACGCACCTGACTGTGGGGACCGGAGCACACCAGGGCACGGGCGACGTCCGGCAGGCCCAGGCCGAGGGCATCGCATTCCTGATCACCGATGAGCTGGAGCAAGTCCGCAATGACCACCTCCCCGTCGCCGACCTCCGGCCAGAGCGCACCGCCGCCCAGTTCATGGGTGAGCGCGGACAGCGGCACGATCTCGCCCGGCAGGCGGCCGCGGGTGAGGCGGTCGTAGATGAGCGCGCCGTCGGGCTCTCGTACACGCGGGTGCAGCAGGGAGGCTGTGGCCACGAGCGAGGTGTTGATCTCCTGAGCGCCGGGCGGATAATACGCCTCGTGGGCGAACAGCAGATACACCTCGCGGGTAGGCTGCTCGGAACCGCGCTGGGGCATGTGCGTTTCCTCCTCAGTGGGCCGATGAACCGACGTCGGGTTAGCCACCGGTGGAAAACCCGACATCGGTCGCGGCCTGCTGTTGTGCAGGCTGGGCAGGTCGGTGATGACGTACGCGGCCGCGCCGAGGGGGCCATCCGGGTTGCGCTCGCGTTCCCTCAGCAGGAAGCCGTGCTTTTCGAGCTCCCTGAGCCCGCTCTTCACGGCCGCCTCGCCGTCGCAGCCGCGGCGCGCCAGGGCGGTGACGGTCATCCGCCAGCCGTCCCGGTGCGTGCTGATCAGTCCGAACAAGCCCTTCGCTTTGAAGCACAACCTGCTGTCGCGGAAGAGGCCGTTGGCGATCTGAGTAGACCGGTCCCCCGCCATCACCCCACGGCGGATCTCCGCCCCGAAGTGACTCATCGCCATCCACCGCGCACCAGGCCGCCGACGCCTTGGCGCGCGTCCGCGGGCTCGACGGAGGGGTGGGGGTAGCCGACACTACCCTCGCCCCCCGCCGCAGTGTCGCGATAAGCACCCCCGGTGGCAGGATCAGTGCTATGGGCACCGAGAGAGTCTGGGTGTACCGCGTGGAAGAGCCGCACGGCTCGCAGGGCTGGCACCCCTACGGCTCCCACTCCCACCGGTCGCGGGGAGTGGTCACCACCGACGCCCCGGGGCAGGACGCCAAGTACGTCGCCGCCCTCGTCGTCACGGACCTGCTCACCGAGTGGAAGGTGAACGGCATCGGCCAGCAGCACGTGCGCGTGATCGTGTGGGCGGACGAAGAAGGCGCCGGCCCCAAGGACGCGGCCTTCATGGTGGAGATCCAGCCCGGCGCCGACGGAGGGTGATCCATGGCGACCGGATTCGCGAACCGGAGGGATGCTGGCCCGGCTTCGGCCGACGGGTCGGGGCCTGGTGACCGAGGCACACTGCCTCCCACCAGTGCGGATGAGTATTCGGCAGGCGCAGCGTCCGGCGATGCATTCGCCGGACAGGCTCCCAATCGGTCGGGATGTGGACGTGCGTTCTGGGTGAGGATGGCGTGGACGGCGGCCCGAGTGCCCGAGGCGCAGCAGTTCGGCGGCGGTGACCGCAGGGTAGGTGGGTGCTCACCGACGGGCAGCTGTGTGTTGTCGGCGTAGTTCAGGTGGTGGTCCAGTCGCGTAGCTGGCGGGCGATCCGGGCCACGCCGAGCGCTCCGGAGGCGGCGTCGCGTACTAGTGCGACGGCCGCTTTGGGCAGGTAATCGAGCTGGCGCCCGTTGAGGGTGAGGTAGGCCTCGGTGGCATGCCAGGCGAAGGCCTCGCCCGAGTGCTCCAGGCACGGCAGTCTTGCGAGGGTCTGCAGCAGCGCGGCCGCCTTGAGGTGCAGGGATCCGTAGATTTCATGCTCCATCGCTCGGGCGTTGACCCGGGCCACGGCGGCGTAGAGCGGCCCGTAGTCGTCGACCTGGGGATCGCCATCGAGCAACTCGGCAGCGTGCAGCAGGAACGTGACGTCGAGCGGGTGAGGTGCCGGCTGGGTCACGCGGCGTGACCTCGCTCCTGGTGCTCGAGCTCCTGCCGCGCCTGCTGCTCGGCCGCCCGCTGCTCAGTGCTGGGATCGACGCTGCTGGGCTCGGCTGCGAAGGCCGCGCCGCTGCGGGCCATCGACTCCCTGAACCCTTCCAGGAACCGCTGCTCGACGGCGGTCGCGCGGGCGTAGGCGGCCGAGAGGATGTACTCCTGCATGCTGACCCCCTCCTGCTTCGCGGCAGCCGCGATGGCCGCCCGCTGCTCAGGGTCGGGGAAGCGCAGGTTCATAGCCTTGGTTTCCGACATGGCACCAATGGTACCAGTGGTACCGCGCCGTGGTCCCGGAACACCGACATCGCCGCCCAGTGCACCCCGCATGCCTGATGACACGCGATGAGGCATCGACGGCAGGCGGTTCGGGCGCGTCGACTCCGTCAAGGCATCGCTGTCCGAGTGATCGGTGAGGCCGATGTTCGTTGTGGTGGTCGGCGTACTCGTCGACGACGAGGCGCAGGTGCCGCTCTCCGGTGATCAGGATGCGGTCGGTGGCCTCGCGCCTGCAGGATCCCACCCAGCGCTCGGCGATCGCGTTCATCCGCGGTACGCCCGGCAGGATGGGCGCCACCCGGGCGCCGACGGCGGTGAAGACCGCGTCGAAGCCCTCGGCGAAATAGTCGGCGTTGTCCCGGATCAGGTACCGGATGCCAGCGGTATGGACGTCGTCGTCCAGGCTCGTCAGCAGATTGCGGGCCTGCTGGGTGGCCCATTCGGCGGTGACATTGCAGGTGACGCCAGTGATGTGCACCCGCCGGGAGCCATGCTCGACGAAGAACAGGACGAACAAACGCCGCAGCAACACCGTATCCACGTGGGACACATCGACGGCAAGAATCGCTTGGGCCTGGGCCGTGAGGAACTTCGCCCAGGATCGGCGGGCACGCTGGGGCGCCGCGTCGATGTCGGCCTGCTTCAGGATCTCCCAGATGGTGGAGGCGGCGATCTGCCATCCCAGGCTGAGCAGTTCGCCATGGATCCGGCGATATCCCCCATCCATCATTTTCGCGAGCCACGCGCAGCACCAGAGCCCACAGTGCCTCGGGCTTGGCCGGGCGGCCCGGACTGCGGTGCGGATAGGTCCACTTCCTCGCGATCAGCCTCGCATGCCAACGCAGGACCGTGCGCGGGGTGACCAAGAGTTTCAGGTTGAGGCGCTGACGCTTGTTCAGTAGTCGAACGAGGGCGGCGATCACCGCCCGGTCGCCGAGGGTGAAAGCGGGTTTTGGCCTGCCGCGTTCCAAGACACTCAGCTGATGGCGCAGCACCAAGATCTCGACGTCTTTCGCCGCGGAGGAGCGGGCCAGCAGCCGCAGCCAACCCAAAAGCACGCAACACAACCGGTAGAGCAGACCTATCGCCACGGCGCCCTAGCGTGCACCGAGGCCATCCCGGAGGCTCCGATGTGATCACATCGTGACTCCAGAACTACAGCTCAGCATGGGTGACATGGGTTGTCGGCACGCACAGGGTCCCACGTACTGACAGGGTCCCGCCTCCGGACTCGGGCGGGCTCGCAAGCCCAACGGCACCCGCTCCCTTAGCCTCGATCCACCGACCGATGCCTGTGGATGACGCTTGGGAAAATGAAGAAGTGCCTTGTGACCTGCGATGATGGGAGTTCTTTACGCTTCCAG
>NZ_JBSFJX010000252.1:0-10380 GCF_053598275.1 Streptomyces sp. NPDC001156
GCATGGGCGACTGGTGCGCGGATGCTGAGCAGGCCGGCGGAGCAGTCGTCCTGTCTTTGGACCAACTGCCCGAGGCGCTCGATTGGTCTGCCTTGGTGTCCTCGGGCACCGCCCGCGGTGGCTTCATGCCTGCGCTGGCCTGACGGCAGGATCGTCGGACTTGCGCAACGAGCATGGCGTCTGCTTGCTGCGCGAGCCTTGAACCCTGGACCTCTCCGTCCCGAACGAACTTCGCTGGGCGCTTGACCTCGCGCTGGTATGTCTCTCACCTGCTGCGACGGTCCGCCGACGTCCGGGGCTGTTCGCCGCTGTGCGTCGGCGTTGTCACGCAGTTAGTCACTCAATGCTGTGGCTCTCTACAGATGTGAGTGGTCGGCTGATGCTCCTGTCTGGGGATCGTGCGGCGCGACGAGTTCCCGCAGGTCGTTCGCGACCATGACCTGTGCGAGGCGTCCGGCGACGGCCACGACCTCTGGCCAGGCGGTCGCCTGAAGGTACTCCGCGTCGGTGTCGTTGGGCGCCTCGGCCGCCGCGATGTTGAGCGCGGCGGCCGAGCTCCCTCATCAGCTCGCCCTCTTCCTCGGTCCTGAGGCTGGTGCCGAGGTAGCGCTCGGGCTCGTCGGCGTCACAGAAGTCATCGAAGAGAGTGTGAAAGACGTAGTCCAGGTTCTCGAAGGTCGACGGGTCAAGCCACACTTCCCGCTGCCACGGGGGGTTGGCCAGCTGTCAGCACCTGCGTTGTGCCGTGCCCGCTCGACACCGTGATTTCCCCGCGGTTCCCCGTGCGATCGGGCACGGATGGGGCACGGGCACCTTCTGATCCGTAGCTCTAGGTGGGTCGGTCATCGGCGGCCATAGCGGTCGCGTCGAAGGCTTCTGCTGACGCTGCAGGCCGTGGTCGATTGCTGGGGTTGCGGTACTCCGCTGCTGTACTGCAACCGCCGCCGCATGCCTCGGAGCTGCGCGTCAAGGCACGGCGGCTTCACTGGTCCAGCCCAGCACGGGCACGGCTCCAGGCTCCGTCAGCAAGCAGGCGCAGGCCGTTGAGGCCGACGATGACCGTGGAGCCCTCGTGTCCGGCAACGCCCAGCGGCAGGGGCAGATGACCGACCAGGTCCCAGATGACCAGGACGGTGATGAACACCGCGGCGATCACCAGGTTCTGTACGACCAGGCGGCGCGCCCGACGAGAGAGCGCGATCACGGTTGGGATGGTGGCAAGCTCATCGCGCACAACGACGGCGTCGGCAGTCTCCAGGGCGAGGTCTGATCCGGCGCGGCCCATGGCAACGCCAGTGTGAGCGGCGGCCAGTGCGGGGGCGTCGTTGACACCGTCGCCGACCACCAACACCTTCCGTCCGGCCTGCTCCAGCTCCTTGACCGCTGCGACCTTGTCTTGCGGAAGCAGCGCGGCGCGCACGTCCGCGATTCCGACCTCGTCGGCAAGCCGGCCTGCGGCGCGCGGGTTGTCCCCAGTGACCAGCACCGGAGCAGTGCCGGTCAGCCGACCCAGCGCCGCAGTGGTGGCAGCGGCCTCCTCGCGCAGCCGGTCGGCGATGCCCAGCACACCCACCGGAGTGCCGTCAGCCATGATCAGAACCGCGGTGCGGCCCTCCTCCTCCAGTCGGGTGGCGACCGCGACGGCCCGGTGGGTGCTGACCTTCAGCAGACGGGTGGGGCTACCGACCGCGACTGTGTGATCGGCAACGGTCGCGCTGACGCCCGTGCCAGGGGTGGAGGTGAAGTCCGCTACCAGGGGAATGTCCAGATCACGAGTGCGGGCGGCCTCCACGATGGCGCGGGCCAGTGGATGTTCACTGGGGTGCTCGACGGCCGCCGCCAGCTGCAGAAGCTCCCCCTCACTCAGGCCGGAACCTGCCAGTGGGCGGATGTCCGTCACCCTCGGGGTGCCCTCGGTCAGGGTGCCGGTCTTGTCCAGCGCCACGGCGTCCACCTGGCCGAGCCGTTCCATGACCACGGCCGACTTCACCAGCACGCCGTGACGTCCGGCATTGGCGATCGCCGACAGCAGCGGCGGCATGGTGGCGAGCACTACGGCACACGGCGAGGCGACGATCATGAACGTCATCGCGCGGAGAAGCGTGGACTGCAGGTCGGCGCCGAATAGCAGCGGCAGCACGAACAGTGCCACGGTGGCGGCGACCATGCCCAGGGAGTAGCGCTGTTCGACCTTCTCGATGAACAGTTGGGTCGGTGCCTTGGTTTCGGAGGCTTCCTCGACCATGGCCACGATGCGGGCGATCACCGAGTCGGACGGGTCCCGCTCCACCTTGATCCGCAGCGTGCCGGTGCCGTTCAGGGTGCCGGCGAACACCTCGTCGCCGACTTCCTTGGCCACGGGCAGCGGTTCGCCCGTGATGGTGGCCTGGTCGACCTCGCTGGCTCCGTCCAGGATCCGGCCATCGGCGCCGATCCGCTCACCGGGGCGCACCAGGATCGTGTCGCCGACGTACAACTCCTCGGTGGGCACGCTCTCCTCGTCACCGTCATCCCTCAGGCGGGTGGCAGTGGTGGGGGCCAGGTCGAGGAGACCGCGCACCGAGTCCGCGGTGCGAGCGGTGGCGATCGCTTCCAGTGCACCTGAGGTAGCGAAGATGACGATCAGCAGCGCGCCGTCCAGCACCTGTCCGATCGCCGCCGCCCCGAGCGCGGCAACGACCATGAGCAGATCCACGTCCAGGGTCTTGTCCTTCAGGGCCTGCATACCGGCCCAGCCGGGCTCCCAGCCGCCACTCACGTAGACAGCCGCGAACAACGCCCCCCACGACCACGCAGGCGCGCCGGTCAGATACAGGGGTAGCGCGATCAGGAACAGCACCAGCGCGGCCGCCGCCCACCGGGCCTCGGGCAACGCAAAGACCCGGGTGCGCCGCCGGGGTGCCACCGTCTCGCGAACAGCACCGGGCGGCGTGGGACGGGTGAGGGTGGAAGACATTGACACGGGGTCCTTCACAGATAGCGGGGCGGAGCATGTCCGACCCCACCACCGTAACAGGAATAAATGAAGAGGCATTCATGTGTTCATGGAAGGCGCCGGTACCATGGGTGCATGGGTCATGGAGCCGCACCGCCAGCCGGAGGCGTTCCGCGCGCGCGCCTGAGCGCCGCCAATGCCGTCAAGGTCGCCGCCACCCTCCAGGCGCTGGCGACCCCCTCTCGGCTGCTCATCCTCGCCCGGCTGCGCGAAGGCCCTCTGCCGGCGACCGAACTGGCAACGGAAGTCGGCATGGAACAGTCCGCCTGCTCCCACCAACTGCGCCTGCTGCGCAACCTCGACCTCGTCGTCGGCACCCGCAAGGGACGCTCGGTGGTGTACTCCCTCTACGACAATCACGTTGCCGAGCTTCTCGATCAGGCCCTCTATCACGTCGAACACCTGCGCCTGGGGCTTAGCGATACCCCCGCTGTCACGGCGGAGCCGGAGACTGTGGCCGCCCCGAACGTGTGACGGATCGCTCCTGCCGAGACGGATGGCGTGCCAACGAGGTCGGTGGAATCTCAATGATCCATTCAATCCGCCGACGAGCTTGAAAACCGTCGTGGCCCTGAGCCGCCGTGGCACTGAAAGCGGTGGGGTGCTCAACCCCTGTGGACCTGGACGGCACCCTGGCACGGGATCAGTTGTCGCCCCCCATTGGCCCCGGGGGAGAGGTGTTCCATGCAGGTGCACGTCGGCAAGGCCCGTGGCTGCAGCAGATGGTCCTTTATGCGGTGCCGCATCCACTGGCCGTCACTGACAGCCAGTCCCGGAGGGAGAGGCCGCCCTCTTCGCGCCACGCTGCTGCTGCGACCGAGGCGATGACGCTGCAGACCCAGCACTCGGGCACCGGGGTGAAGGCGTTTGACGGCGGGTCGGCGCTGCTGGGATCCATCGGATCGCTGTACATGCCCGGTATAACTCCTGCTCCGGCGGTCGGGTGGCTGGGTAGGCTCGGCGCGACTCCCGGGCGGGTCGGCATAGGAATCGCAGCCGGTGAAGCGGCGGGCTCGTCGGCCTGCCCGGGAGTTTGCAGTCGGTCGGCCGTGGAGGCGGCGGGCTCAGCCGCTGATGCCGGGCAGGTCAGGCCCGATGGTCAACGTGATCGTGCCCGGCGTTGCCTGCGCAGAGAGTGCGGGAGTGAGGCCGGGCAGGTGGCCGGCCAGCGCTTGAGCCTGGTCCGATTGGCCCGTTGGGTAGGTGAGGGTGCTCTGGTCCACCGAGGCGGGAGCGTTGCCGGTTGCCGTTATCTCGAATCCCATGGCGCGGAGTTGGTCGGCGACCTTCAGTGCCTCACCCTTCGTGCTGGTGCCGTTGAGGACGGCGACGTGCACCGTGTTCGCGGCGGCGGGCAGGTGGGCGGTGGCCTTCTTCAGATCGGCCTTCGTCATTTCGCGGTCACGGTTGATGGCGGAGAACAACTGGCGAGCCGCAGGCTCTTGCCAGGTGACGTTGGCTTTGTCGGTGGGCACATCGCGTTCGCGTGGGTAGTTGGGGACTGTCAGGAACGCAATTCGGTTCGTTGAGATCCCCTTCAAGCTGGAGGCCAGGCTGTAGAGCTGTTCGAGGCCGGCCAGGTCCGGGTCGGTGGTCAGGGACTTGGTGGCGGAGTTCAGGAAGCCGTACAGGGCGGTGGGGTTGTACAGCTTGGACTTGGCGCGGGTGGCGAGGGACTGCATGAACTCCTGTTGGCGGCCGATGCGGCCGATGTCGGAGCCGTCGCCGATGCTGTAGCGGGCGCGGACATAACCCAGGGCCTTCCCGTCCTTGACCATCTGGCACCCGGCCTTCAGGTCGAGGTGGGCCTTCTTGTCGTGGATGGCCTGTTTCGGGCAGACCTGGACGCCGCCGAGGGCGTTGACCATGCCGGTGAAACCGCGGAAGTCGACGATCAGGAAGTGGTCGATGCGGACATGGGTGTTCGTCTCGACGGTCGTGATGGCGCAGGCGGCGGCCTTCGCGGTGTCGCCGGTGGAGCCGCCGATCGCGAACGCCTCATTGATCTTGAAGTGGTGGGCGGAGGACTGGGTGCCGTTGCCGCGGTCGCAGGCGGGGATCTGCACCCAGGAGTCGCGGGGGAAGGAGACGACCGTGGCCCATTTCCCGTGGCCGCCGGTGTGCAGCAGCATGAGGGTGTCGGACTGCATGGTGGTCAGGTTCTTGCCGTAGGCGTCGCCGAGTCCTTTGCGGCTGTCGGAGCCGATGACCAGGATGTTCTGGCCGCCGGCGGCGGCCTTGGGCCGGTTGTCGCCGAGCGAGTCGCCCAGGTCGGCGCCCTTGATGTTGCCGTTGAGATGTGTGTAGAGCCAGCCGCCGGTGGCGGCGGTGCCCAGGATGAGGACCGAGGCGCCGAGGGCGATCCACCGGCCGACGCGTCGTTTGGGGCGTCGGCGCCGCCTGCTGATGGGTTCCTGGGAGCCGGGTGTTCTGCGCGTGTGTCCTGCCATGACGGGGAGACGCTCCTTCGCTGCGCCGAGTGCGGGATGGCCCGGCCGCCGGCGGCGAGTACGCCGGACAGCACTGTCCCCGTGCTGCCGCTCGGGCCGAGGTGGCAGCACAGGGCATCCCGATTAGGTGAGGATGGGGATCAGGCCGAGCGCGAAGAGCACGTAGAAGCCGGCCGCGACCGCGAGGCGGGCGGGGGTGAGCTTGTTGGCTCGCATGGTCAGCAGCAGGTACACGATCGACGCCATGGTGATCAGGCCCGACCACAGCAGCGCGCCGTCGAAGTGCCACGTCGTGAACAACAGACCCAGACCGGAGGGCACGGTCGCCTGGATCATCATGGCGCCGGAGATATTCGCCAGCGCCAGTTTGGTCTTGCCCTGACGCACCCAGATGATCGCGTTCATGATCTCCGGGAGCTCCGTGGCGATCGGGGAGAGCAGCAGGGCGGTGACTGAGGCGGACAGGCCGAGCATCGGACCGATGGCGTCCAGCTGCTTCACGAACAACTGCGAGGCGAAGAAGATCACGACGAGCGTGGCGAGTGTCTGGGCGAGTACGGCCCAGGTGGTGGGGGAGGCGGCCTTGGGTTGGAACTTCAGCGGCTCCAACTCCACCCCTTCGTCGTCCTCGTCCTGGCCGCCGCGGATCTCCCGCCAGAAGTAGACCGCATACGCGGCGAAGAACAACAGGCCGAGCACGGGCTTGAAAGCGAAGGCGACCAGGCCGAGCGCCACCTTCACGATGAAGATCGGCAGGAACCACTTCTGGTCCTTGGCCAGCCGCTTCATGTCCTTGGCGCTGCCGAGGGCCTGCTCCGTGTCGGCGGACTGCGACGCGAAGCGGTCCGGCCCCACGCCACCCGCGGCGACCAACGCCGAGATGCGCTCCTTTCGGCGCTTGAGCAGCAACACGGCGCCGGTCACGCCGTAGGCGACGGTGGCCAGTGCCAGCGGGCCGCCCATTGCGGCACCCACACCGATGTTCTTGGCCTCTTCGGTGCTACCAGTGGTGACCGCGACGAGAGTGACCACAGATTCGGGCAGTGCGGTGCCGAAGGCGGCCAGAATCGTGCCGACCGCCATCTTCCCCACGTTCAAGCGCTCGCCCAGCCACTCCACGGCATTGACGAACCACTCGCAGGACAGATAGATCGCCACCGCGCAGACGATCAACAAAACGAAATGAATCACGGGTCTCGTCCAAACCTTCCCGCACCGGCGGGGGCTTCGAGAACGACCGCGCGGGGGGAGATGGCGGCAGCTTCGACCCCGCCAACGCGCATACGTCGTCGACAAAGGGCCGAAGGTCTCGCCACCCGCACACAACGTGCGCGGGCCCGGTCACCGGGAACCCGGCGCTGGGCTCCAGTGTGTCGACGACCGGTATCGCGGGGCTACTCCCCTTCGCAGCCGCTGACGATAGCCGCATCGCACGCCGCGCGCCAACCCTGATCACCACTGATGACTCCCTGAGCACAGAGCTGTCGGCAGGCCGTTCGTTTCGAGACCGCGCCTGACGACTGCCGGGCGGACGAATGACGCCCCGCACGCGCAACCACACTGACTGGCAGGGCAGGTTCACAGGCTTGGCGTGATCACCCAGCGATGCCGCCGAGGCCGAGGGCAAGGGCGACCTCTGACCAGCCGCCTTTGCCCCCGGGGAAGAACCGGTCGATGGCGAGCCGGCCAGAACCGATGGCGACGACGGCGAGCACCACGATGGCGATGCTGACGTTGTACTCCACACCACCGTCGGACACTCACAGGCCATAGGCGCCAGTGACGGTCACCATGGAGTTGATCACCACGCCGATGAGGGCAGCGGCGGTGAGCGGGGGTGAGCAATCCAAGAGCCAGACCGTACGAAAAAATGGCATTTCGGGGGTTTCGCCCAACCTTTTTGGCAATACGATGGAACCGTGGGACTGGATCACACCTCGTTGACCACTCTCGCCGCTCTCGGCGACGATCTGCGCCGCCACATGTTCGATTTCATTCGGCAGGAGCGGCGTCCGGTCACGCGCGAGGAGGTGGCCGCAAGCCTTGGGATCTCCCGCAAGCTGGCGGCGTTCCACCTGGACAAGATGGTGGCAGTAGGCCTGCTCCAATCGCGCTACGAGGCCCCTGTGGGGGTGATCCACAAGGTCGGGCGCAGGCCCAAGGTCTACGAGCCGGTAGCTGAGGCCATCGCGGTGAGCATCCCCGAGCGCCGCTACGGAATGCTCGCCGACGTCCTGACCGAGGCCGTCCTGACCGAGCCCGGCGGCGAATCGGCCCGCGATACGGCGCTTCGCGTGGCGTATCGGCGCGGTGAAACCCTGGGCCGCGCCCAGCGAGATCAGGTGCGTCCCGGTCGGCTAGGCGCTGAGCAGTGGCTCAGCCTGGCCGCCGACACGCTCGAAGGGCTCGGGTACGAGCCTGAGCGTTCCGCGCCCACTCTGCTGCGGCTGCGCAACTGCCCCTTCCACCCCTTGGCGGCCAAGGCCCCAGAACTGGTCTGCGCCGTCAACCAGGCTTTCCTGGCCGGCTATCTGCACGGCCTCGGAAGTGACAAGACCACAGCGGTGCTCGCCCCGCGGCCCGGCGCGTGCTGCGTCGAACTCCGCGCGGACGGCGTGGCTCATGGCTCCGCGGAGTCGGGAACCGTCTGCGGACGGTGAGTCGGCGCAGAGGCTGCGGCCTGGAAGCATCCTTCAGTGGGTGCTCGCCGTCGACTTACGGTTTGGCGTGGTCCGGGCTCACGAAGGACCGTTTCATATGCTCACCGGAGCATGCCATGGCTGCAAAGCTCTATATCCACCAGACTTCGGCTCCCACGGAACCGGCAGCGCGGCATGTCGTGGCGCTGCGGTCATCCGCCTCCGATTGGGGGCTCCTGCTGATCAGGCTGACTTTCGGACTGCTGATGGCCGGCCACGGCGCTCAAAAGCTGTTCGGGCTTTTCGGGGGTAAGGGCCTGACGGCAACTGGTAAGGGGTTCACGGCCCTTGGCTACCATCCGGGGAAGGTCTTCGCCCTGGTCGGCGGCCTGTCCGAATTCCTCGGCGGCCTCGGTCTGGCTGTAGGGCTGCTCACTCCGCTCGCGGCCGCCGCCGTGATCGGAGTGATGATCAATGCCATGGCAGCCGTGACTGGTGCCCATGGTTTGTGGGAGACCGACGGTGGCGTGGAGTACAGCGTCTGTATCGCCATTGTCGCCTTGGCCATCGCCCTGATGGGCCCCGGGCGGCTGGCCGTTGACCGGTTCTTCCGTTGGGGTGCCGGTGGCTGGGCCGCGGGTGCCTTTGCTCTGGGCCTCGGAGGAATTGCTGCCGCCGTCGTGCTGAGTCTTTGAACCTTCCAATGCCAGTAAACGGCTGAAGTTGCCATGAACTCCACGCACTCCGTCGAATCCCGCCTGAGAGGACTGGGGGTGTGCTGCGCAATCGGCAATACGGTGCTGCACACCCTCCTCGTCCCTGATCATCTCAAGGAGAAGTTCTACATCGGCGTTCTGTTCGCCGTGGGAAGTGCCGTCATGCTCGTCGTGGCGGTCGGACTCGTCACGCTGAAGCGTCCCCTGGTCGCGTGGCCGACCGGGGCCCTCGTAAACCTCGGCATGATCATCGGCTTTCTGCTGTCGCGCACCGTCGGCCTGCCCGGCGGTTACTACGAACCCGGATGGGAGCCGTCCTACGGCCCCCTTTCCTTGCTCGTCGAGGGAATCTTCGTCCTCGCTTTCCTCGCCTGGCTCGGGGAGGGGGCAGCCGCGGGCGCCGCTGCTTCCAAGGCCCGGTACAAGGCAATCCGGGAACGGAGCGCACCGGGGCCGGGCCCATCGAAGCCCCGGTAGGCGTCGTCATGTGCCGTCGAGGTGGCGTGTCACTCGTGCGCAGCGCGGGCCCCGGGAGGCAGGCCGTGATCTGTCATGCGGTGTCGCATGCCGCTGGCTGTCACTGGCAGCCAGGTGTGCAGAGTCAGACCGTCCTCTCTGTGCCAGGCCGCTTCCACGACGGTCTGGACGACCGCGCAGATCAAGCAGCCCGGCACGGGCATGAAGCCGTTCGAGCGGATCCATGCCGGTGAGCGGGTGTCGTCCCCGGCCTGCCTCCCTGGCCGAGGGCCCGGCGCTTGGCCGGCGACGGCGGAGAGCGTGCAGAACGAACTGCCCAAGGCCCCCACGCGGAACTGACCGCCGGGTAGTCCGTTGACTTGCGCCACGCTCGCTTTCGAGGTCTGTTCCTGTTCATCAGGACACCGTTCGGCCTTGTCCATGGTCGTTCACCACCGTGGTCATCTCGACCGGGGAGTACGCCTGTGAACGGCTCCGGCCGCCGATGAATGAGACCAAAACTGAGACCACGTCCTGTTCGCACTCGGGGTACACGGCAGCAGAAAAACTGACCAGGCTCGCTCGCGGAACCCTCGCCTTCACCGAGACATTGCTGCAAAAAATGCGCCAAAATTACTGAAGAGGCTGTTTTGGTATTCGCGAGGGAGCCACTGGATGGACGCCTCGGACGAACTCCTGCGAAGGGCTGGCCCGGCGGCTCTGCTGACGTTGGACGGTGTTATCAACGGTCTCAACGCGGCGATGGCCACGGCGCTGGGCAGGCCGGCGGAGAAGTGCCTGGGCCGTGACCTCGGTGATCTGTGGCCCGCGCGCCAGCGGATGTCGGCCGGGAGTCTCGTGGCGACCGCCGCCAGGTCGAAGACGGTCGCGATGCGGGTGCTGGAGTTCCCCGGACAGGGCGGAGCGTCCGTTGCCTGCTTGATCGAGGCACTGAGCTTGTGGCACGGGTGTGGCACGGCCGGGATCACGGCAAAGGGCCAGTTCCAGAGGATCAAGCCTCTGAACTGGCCCTTAGCCTCGATCCACCGACCGATGCCTGTGGATGACGCTTGGGAAAATGAAGAAGTGCCTTGTGACCTGCGATGATGGGAGTTCTTTACGCT
>NZ_JBSFJX010000253.1:0-10204 GCF_053598275.1 Streptomyces sp. NPDC001156
CCAGGGCGCCGGGCGTCGGCACCGGCCGCACCGCTGCCGACGGCGCGCATCGGGACGTACCGACACGATCACGCACTGTTCGTTCTCGTCGATCCGGACGCCCTCGACCACCGTGTGTTCGGCCGTCAGCGTCCGCTTCCATATCCTGAAGAGGGACACGCCGTTTTCCTGCTTGATCCAACTTGAGCCTCGAGACCTCAAGCCTGGCAGGAGACGGCGTGTTTCCCGTATCAGGGCAGGTCAGGGCACCCACGCATGCGGCAGGAGAGCCCCTTTTGATCTCCGCCCGGTGAGTCTGTGGGTGGGCGCGAGGACGAGAACTGACCGCGACCGGCTACGACTGTTGCACCCAGCGCATGTTGCACCCAGCGCACCGCGTACTCCCACCTGAGATGGCCGCCCTCGAAGCCGAACTCTGCGGCTCCTACCGCGACGCCTTCGGCCTGTGCACCGGCTTGCGGCCTCCGTGGCCGCGTCGAACGCCGCTGCGCCGCCAACGCGACCTCGACCGTTCCCCGGAGTCACTGGGCGCCCCGTCCGCCCAGCCCTGGAAGTGGGTTGCCCGCCCGCACGAGTGCGGCACCGTCGGCCAGCCAGAGATCCCCCGAGCACCCTGTGCGGATGGTCCCGCAGTTAAGCCCGAGCCGCCGCTCTGTACGCGTCGTTGAAGGCGTCGATGTCCGGGATGACGGGGATCACCGGGGCAGGCAGGGTGTCGACAGCGGCTGCATGAGGGGCATCGCGCCGGGCGGGCCCGGCCGATTGCCACAGCTGGCGACGGTGAGGGCCGTCGCCGGATCCGATCGGGGGATTCCTCTGCCTGAGCGGCTCGCCCGATTGCGGGCGAGGCGACGTCACCTTAACTTCAACGCGGCGGAGGCATTCTGGAAAAGTCGGCATAATCCCCTTATGTCGGCTTCCCTGGCGTCGAATGGAGCATTCATGTCGGTGATGACCGGTACACCACCCCAGCAGCAGTTCGGCCAGCAGATCGGGGCCCCGCAGCAGCAGCTCGCGCAGGTAGTCCAGCAGGCGATCCAGCAGGCGTGTCAGCAGGCGAGCCAGCAGGTCGCGCAGCGTCTGCAGCAGACGCTGCAGCAGATCCAGCAGGTCCAGCAGCAGCTGCAGCAGCAGGGCATTCCCCAGCAGCACGCGCACCCGTACCTGGCGGTCGCGCTGCAGCACACGCTGCAGCAGGGCGTGCGCAACGCCGTGGAGCAGTCCGTGCAGCAGGCGCTGCCGACCGCGATCGTCGCGCTAGTGCAGCAGGGCCAGCAGGGCCAGCAGGGCCAGCAGGGCCAGCAACTGTGGGGCGGCGGTTACGGCCCGCAGGGGATCAGCCAGCAGTTCCCGCAGTACCAGCAGCCCGGCTTCGGCTTCGGCCAGATGGGTCAGCCCTTCGGTATCGGGTGACGTCCGGGCGGCGCGCTGTGCGGTGTGCCGGGGAGTCGTTTTCCGGGCACACCGCCTCACCGTGGATTTTCCGAGTGCGCCCCGTCATACGGGGCGCCTAGACGCGCCTACGGCCGTGGCTCCCGCCGTCCACGGCTCCCGGCACGGTGTGGGGAGGCCGTACACCGTTGTGGACGCTCTCCCGCCGGGCATGTCCGGGGGCTGGCTAGGGGCGGCGGTTGTAGTTGTAGACGGCGAGCTGGTCGATGATCTAAAAGCCCCGGCACGGCGTGGCGGGCGCGGTGCGATGCGTGCTGCCGACCGACGGGCCCGGGCAGATCGTATGGCTCCATGCCCGCGACGTCACGGACCGCGATGGCGTGCACCCCACAGCCGTCCGACCTGTACAAAGCGCGACGCCGCGCCGGGCTGCTGCCCGCTGCGTCGGCTGCTGCCCCAGTGCGTTGTTCTCGCCAGCCGAGCGCCGTGTCAGGGTCCGCCGGGTGGCGGTATGTCCTAAAGAGTGGATTGGCCGGGTTGATGGTTTGCTGCGGGGTAACGGAGGCCTCGATCGGGGCCCGCCGCTCATCGGTGTCCCGCGAGCACCCACGAAGGAGTTCCGCATGTCGGTTTACACCCCGCAGCAGATCGGCCAACCGGCTGCACAGCAGCCCTACGGCCAGGTGCCGTCCTTGGGCCTGTGACCTGCCCGGCCGGGTCAGGGCGGCATGGCTCTCGTGACGTCATCATGCCCGGCCGGATGCCGGCCGCAGCAATCTGTCTGCGGCAGTTGTGCCGGCGGCAGCCCGGCTGCCGCCGGCACAACCAAAGGGACCTACGGACATCCGATGGAGTGGTTGGGTGATGAGTGAGCAGGGCGGGACCGGCGGCGTGAAGCCGGGCAGCAACAGCAAGGGCGCCAAGGCGGCCGGCAGAAAGGAGCAGGCGGGGGACCAGGACGCGCTGCAGGGGCGGCCGGGTGAGCCGCCGGAGCAGGGCGGCAGCCAGCCTCAGCAGCCGCTCGCGGCGGCCTCGGATGGCGGGCGGGCAAGCTGGGGCCGGTATTTGGTGGCGCCGCGGCCACTGGGACTGCTGCCCGGCAGGGTGCCGCCGCTGGAGGCGCCAGCGTTGTTCGCGTTGCTGGAAGAGGATCCCGAGGTCGAGCCGGTGGCGCAGGTGCGGCCCGCCCGCGCCAAGGGGCCGGACGCGGGCGGCCCGCATCCGGCGTGTCCGCCGGTGGCGGTGGTGGCGATGCCTACCGAACGGGCCCGCGCGCTGGCCGCGAACCCGCAGGTGATCGTGGAGGCCGACCAGCCACTGGCCTACACTCCGCTGCCGCAGGCCGCTGCCGCCGCTTGTGGCATGGATCCGGCCCTTACCGTGCCGCTGGCCGAGCCGGCCCCGTGCTGATGGTGCTGGTAAAGGACGGGGAGGGCAAAGCGGTGGCCGACGCGCACGTATGGGCCGTCGGAGTCGCGGAGCAGACGCACGCCCTCACTGGCATCGACGGGCGGGCCACCCTGCTCCTGGCCACCGACACCCCGGACACCGTGCACACCCTGCACGTGCGCCCCACCAGCGGTTACTGGCCGCTGCGCATCGAAGGACCCAGGCTCCTAGGCAGTGCCGACGAGGTGGTGGTCGAGGTGCAGGCGCTGGCGGAAACCTTCGAGGGCTTTCCCGAGCGGGCGCTGACCGGGTGGGGTGTGCAGGCAATGCGGCTGCACCAGATCCCGCCCACCTACCGCGGCCACGGCATCAAGATCGCCCTCATCGACTCCGGGATCGACAGCACCCACCCAGACCTTGAGGACACCGTCCACGCCGGATACGACTTCACCCACCCTGGCAACGCCACCTGGCGCACCGATGCAACCGGGCACGGCACCTGGTGCGCGGGTGTGATCGCCGCGAAGGACACCCGCACCGGCATCACCGGCATCGCCCCCGAGGCCGAACTGCACGCACTCAGGCTGTTTCCCGGCGGGCACGTCAGCGACCTGCTGCAGGCCATCGACTACTGCATCGACCACGACATTGACGTCGCCCAGATCAACCTCGCCTATTCCGTGCCGTCCCAGCTGGTGGCGTTCAAGCTGATCGACGCCCAGGCGGCCGGTATTACGGTTACCGCCCCGGCCGGGGAGACCGCTGGCGTTGTCACCCACCCCGCCGCCCTGCCCGGCGTGCTCGCCGTCGGCGCGCTCGCGCACACCGGTACCCAGCCCACCAAGGCCCCCTTCACCCTCGCGCAGCCGCCCTGGCCCGGACCCTACCCGGCCCCATTCACTCCCACCGGCCCCGGTGTTGACCTGACCGCCCCGGGCGTCGCGGTGATCACCACGGCGCCGGGCGGCGGCTACACCCCCGCCAACGGCACCGCGCTTGCCGCCGCCCACATCACCGCACTGGCCGCGCTCGTCCTGGCCCACCACGACCACCTTCGCGGCCCGGCCGCCGCACGCACCCCAGCCCGCGCCGACCACCTGCTCACCCTGCTGCGCACCGCCTGCCAGCCCGTGTTCACCGCCGAGACGGCCCGCACCGGGGCCGGCCTCGTCGATGCCCCCACCGCCCTGGGCATCCCCACCAGCTGGCACACCGCCCCCTACGCGGCCGCCAGCCATTCCCAACCCGGAGCCTGAGCACACCCGGCTACACGACGAACGTCGCGGCTTCAAGCGGCAGTCCGCCAGTGAACACGTCCGAGCACGAGGCCGGAACTCTGGAGCAAAGCACGGAAAGCTTCCCGGTAAGTAGCTGTTGTCGTATCGATCTTGGGGTTTGTCGATCGAACGGGAGTCTCGATTGGGTGGTCGTGGGGTACTCGGCGCATACGAGTAGGGCCTCCTGAACAGCTCGTTGGTGTCTAATCACCGAGCAGCAGGAGGCCCTGGTGCCGCAGTCTTCCGTGCCGATGTCCGGGCAGTCCAACTGGGCCACCCGGGAGTGTGACTGTCTGGCTCACCAGTTCGGGAACGCCGCAGACAATCCGATGCGTGAGCGCCGGTACCCGACCGATATGACGGACGGCGAGTGGGCCGTCGTCCGCTCGTTGCTGCCGGCGCCGGGCTGGATGCGCGGCCGCGGTGGACAGCCGGAGGCGTACTGTCACCGGCAGATGTTGGACGCGATCCGCTATCTCGTCGACAACGGCATCAAATGGCGGGCGATGCCGGTTGACTTCCCGCCGTGGGACCGGGTGTATGCCTTCTTCCGCCGCTGGCGTGATCACGCGCTGGTCAGGGAGTTCCACGACCGGCTGCGCGATCGGGTCCGCGAGCAGCTGGGCCGCGATACGCAGCCGACGGCAGGTGTGATCGACTCGCAGTCCGTCAAGGCGGACGCCGTCGTCGGATCGGACAGCCGGGGCTTCGACGGCGGCAAGCTGGTCAACGGGCGCAAGCGGCACGTCGTGGTCGACACGCTCGGCCTGCTGCTGGGGGTGATGGTCACGAGCGCGGATGTCGGCGACCGCACCGCCGCCCAGATCCTGCTCGAGCGGGTGGCCGACGCGCACCACCGCCTGGCCCTCATCTGGGCTGATGGCGGCTACACCGGCAGCCTCGTCGAATACTGCCTGGCCGCTCTCGCTTTGGTCCTTGCCGTCGTCAAACGCAGCGACGACCAGAAGGGGTTCGTGGTGCTGCCCAAGCGGTGGATCGTCGAGCGCCTCTTCGCGTGGCTGATGCGCACCCGCCGCCTGGTGCGCGACTTCGAGCGCAGCACCACCAGCGCCGAGGCGATGGTCTACTGGTCGATGAGCCTACTCATGACCCGCCGACTGGGCCGGCCACACTCGCAGCGAGCGTGAACCGGCCCGGCGCAGGCTCGGCCAGCCAGCCGCGGGCCACCAGCCGTTTCGCCTTCGACCGCAGCGCCTCCACCCGCGCCGGCACCACGTCCATGCCGAACTGAGCGGCCATCTCCTGGCAGGTCACCGGCCCCTGGCCCAGCCGGGCCCGGTCCGCCAGGACCTTAAGGATGCGCTGGTAGTCCGCCGACAGTGCCGACCAGGCCAGTCCCTCACGCCACACCGGCACCTGCGACTTCACCTTCGCCGCCTCCGGCACTTGCGACGTCTTTCCGGTCCGCTCCTCGGCGGCCGGCGTGGTCCTGTCGGCTGCCGCGTGATCCTGCCCGGTTTCGTCCGCCGGGGCCAGCACCTCGCCGACCCGCGAGCGCGCGATGGCCCACTCTTTCCACTCCCGCTCGGCCACGGCCAACTCGGCCTGAACGCGGTCGGCCTCCTCCCGCAGCTCGTCCACGCGACGGCGAGCACCCAGCTCACGCTGTTCCAACAGCCCAACCACCGACGGCATCCACGACCTCCCGGAGAGCGACAGCACGACCAGGCCACTACTCCCACAGGACCACCGACCCTACGCCCGACCAGCGGAAACGAAGTCCTCAAGCCCGGAAAGGCAACAGCTTCTAAGGCTCTTATGGTCGCTCGCCCTCGACGCGGTGGTCGCCGCCAGCCCCGCGCTGTCGTACGCCCTACACGGCCGCACCCGGCACCGCTGCACTGCCGATGACCCGACCGCGCCCCGCACGCCCATCCGCGCCCCGCACCCCCAGCCCTGGAAGTGGGTGCCGTGCCCCCACGGATACGGCTACGTCGGCCAGCCCGAGATCCGCCCGAGCATCCTGTACGGACTCATCCCGCAGATCAGCCCCTCCGCCACACCGGCCAACGTCGAGAACGCCCGCTGACCCCACCAGGAGGAAGACGACAGCCATACCCTTCATCCCGCCGGGAGCGGGCGCCGGACGTACATTCGGGTACATGGATGAGGAGCCCGCCCGTATCGATCCCACCACGGACCGCGCTGCAGCGGCGCTCATCCTTGGCTGCTCCCCGAACCAGGTCGGCTACTGCGCACGCTGCCAGGGCCTGACGGTGCGCTACGGGCCCAACGCCCAGCTCACGTGTCCCCACTGCCAGGCGATCGAGCGCCAGAACCGCTAGCCCGTCCTCAGGTCGGGTGACGCGTGCGTAAACTCGCCCTGCATGGAGGGGTGGAAGTTCTGGTGGGGGATTGCGGCCTTCTTTCTGGGCGGCCTATCGACACAGCCCAGTCAACCACCGCGTCGGGCCATCGAAACTGAACGGCAACTCAAGCGGTGGTATTTGATGCCGTGCCTTAGTGTGGGCCATAGGCGTTGTAGTGCCTCTGATAATTGATCAGAGGCTCGGCGCGGGCGCATAATTTACGTCGGTGATATCACACCAGGAACACATTTGGCACCTTCGGCGGATTGTTCGGAATGTGCCGCAGCCCTGGGTTTTTACTCAACGTTGAAGGCGCAGTGATCATTATGCATAGGAAACTTCCCTTCCTGCTGGGCGCGATCGCCCTAATCGTCAGCCCCGTTGTGCCCACTTCTGCCGCAGCCGCGGCAACACCATCCGTAGCCCCGGCGCAGGTGAAGGAATGGTGCAGCCAGGTGACCGGCGCACCGAGCGGCTACATGGTTGCTGTGGTCTGTGTCGCCGTCGACACCGCAAAGTCAGCCACCACACCGCGCGGCTACGTCCGCGTGGCTTATCAGAACACCGATCAGAGTGGTTACGCCCACGCCGTCACCGTGTCCAAGAGCGTCATGATCAATGGGCGTACCTCATCTGTGGGGCAGTGTTCGACAGAGACCGTGAGCCCAGGAAAGACCGGCCGTTGCCCTGGCGACGAACTGTTTGTGGTGCCTCCCGGAGCTACGATCCAAGGCGTGGCTGATATCTCCATTGGCGGAGCTGCGACGACCATCCAAAGCCCCCCCGAGACGGTGCCGCAGTAGCGATCACAAGTCGTCAGTTGCCGGTGCTTTGCCCCCGCTTGCAGAGTTACTGCTCCAGAGTGAAGACGGCATTGACTGCTGACGCGAGGCAGTTGGGGCTGCAGCGGGCATGTGTCGGGTGGTCGCCTGAACCAGGAGTAGGACGTTGTTTGAAGAGCCGTGCTTCCCGCGGCCGGGTGGCGGCACCGGAGTTGCTTGGTCATCGAGGGAGTGTGGCTGCGGCGGTTCGTCCGACACGCAGGGCACGGGATGTGTG
Organism: Streptomyces sp. NPDC001156; assembly: GCF_053598275.1. Classification (NCBI taxonomy): domain Bacteria; kingdom Bacillati; phylum Actinomycetota; class Actinomycetes; order Kitasatosporales; family Streptomycetaceae; genus Streptomyces; species Streptomyces sp. NPDC001156. The sequence continues at coordinate 7,448 of NZ_JBSFJX010000253.1, forward strand.
CCGGCGTGTGCAGAACGCCCTAGGACGATGCCGTTGCTTGACCAGGAGGTCCAGCATGCTCGCAAGAGGTCGAAGGAGCTGGAGAACATCGGCAGGCGCACGAGCCGTCACCGGCTGCTTCCGGCTCGGAACCGCCTTGGCCGCCATCGTCGCGATGGGCCCGGTGGCCGCCGCATCCGCATCCTCGGGGGCTGAATCCCCGGTTCTGGCCAGCAGCGCCGCCATCGGTCAGCCGGGCGGGACGGCGACCTTGGCCGGCGGAAGACCAGCCGTCCCGGGAGGCGCGGTGCCGCCAGCCAAGCAAGCGGAGGTGAAAACCGGCGGTTTCTATGCGCTGCAGGTGCGCGCCGCCAAGCCCGTCGCCACCCTGGCCAACGCGATCGACTGGCGCAACCGGCAGTACACCACCACCTGCGCTGGCCGGTCTCATAGGCCGCTCACCGTGAACCTAAAGGACGGCAAGGGCGAGGCATCAGGCACCGGGATCAGCGACTACGACAGCTTCCAGGTAGCCGTGGAGGCTCTCGCCACCGGCGACCTGACCGGAGACGGCAGCGACGAAACGGCTGTGCTCCTGGCCTGCACACCACAGCCCAGCAACTTCTTCGTCGAAGAAGTCCAAGTCTTCGGCCCTGGCGGAAAGGCCGTGGGCATACTCCCGCAGGTGCCGGCCGACCCCGAACAACCACTCCCGCCCGAGTACGACCCGAGCCACTTCTCGATACGCAGCGGCGCCTTGGTCACCCGCATGGAGTACTACGCCCCGACCGACTCCCACGCAAGCGGCCCCTCAATGCACCGCACCCTGACCTGGCACTGGAACGGCCACACCTTCACTCACTGACCAAGTGCCCACGCGACCCGTGGGCGTGTGCCATCGCATAAGGGCAATCTCGAACGCATGCACGAGCCGTCTTGTGCTGCGGCTGACGCCGTGGGCACGCATGAGCCGCGACGGCAGACTCTCCCTGATCTGGCCCTCCTTGATCTTCTGACGCAGAGAATCTCAAGAGACCCCCAAGTACGTACCCCGCGGGCTGGCCTGCGGCACGTGGCCTCCCCTTCCAGTTACGTGGCGGCTTCCTCTACCAGCGTCCCACCCGCCCGGTTGACCGACACCAAGCGTCCCAGTTGTCCGGCTGTCCGGTTACGCCCCTCACCTACAAAGACAGCCCAGACAGCTCAAAGTGCCGGCGTCCGTGCCGTCCGATCACGACGGGCTGCAACACCCGGGATGTTGCAGCCCGTCGGCGAAGCCGACCACTCAAGGTCGTGGCGCAGCAGCTGGTCCGCGAGGCCAGCTCCCGTCCCGCCGGCCTCGCAATGGTGTTCAAGCTCGTCGAGTTCGCCCAGGCCCGCCGACGGGCCGTGAACGCACCCACCTCGTCGGAGCAACCTCCTGACCAGCGACGATGCCCGTCTGATCAAGGACTACAACTGTTGTGGATGATCAATCCAGGACCCGGGCGCGGCCGACCAAGCAGGAGAGGAAGGTTGGCCACGCCATGATGGCAGCGGACAGCGCCCTGCGTAAGTCCGCGTGCGAGGGCGCGCAACATCGCCGAGGCGTACACCACCTTCGACGGACGCTACTGGATCCTCACCCGCCAGACACTCCTCACTGTTCACGTCAGATAGCGAGGTACTTCCTGAGTTGGCGGCCGCAGGCGTGCGGGCCGGATCCCCGACCACGGTGGGGAACGTGCCGTCCGATCTGCGTTCCGCCTAAAACCTGGCCGGGTACCCTCGGGATCCGGCCGCACGGTGGCGATCGTCGACGCCCTGGACGGCTCGAACGCCGAGTCCAACCTCGTCACTTACCGCAGCGCCTACGGTGTGCCGTCGTGCACCACCGCTAACGGCTGCTTCCGCAAGGTGAATCAGAACGGCCAGACATCGCCGCTGCCCTCCGGTGACTACGGATGGGGTACGCAGCCGGACGTCAGCGTCTGCCAATCTGGGTCGTTGTCGGGTCGGACCATGGTCCGACCCGAGCCAGCAACTCGCCTGAAGGCAGAAGGTCGCCGGTTCGACCCCGACCTCAGCCACCACCCGCGCTAGGGTGCCGCAGGCAGGGACCTGTGGCCGACGTAGACCCGATTGCGGACGCATCCTGCGTGCGCGCGTGGATTCGCGCCGCGTTCCTGTGGTGGGCCAAGGATCAGCTTGGAGGATTTGAGTGCGTGACACCCCGACGGACGCCGCTGTGGACGACCTGCCGAGATTTCATGATTTCTTCGCCCCCGCTCTAGCCGTCCTGGCGGCCGGGGAGACGATGCAGACGCGCGACATCATCGCCGAGGTCTCCGACCGGCTCGGGTTGACCTCCGAGCAGCGCAACCAGGTCATACCTAGCGGACAGCGGCGCCTCGACAATCGCGTGACGTGGGCGTTGAGCTACCTGTTCCACGCCGAGGCCGTGCGGAAGCCCCGTCGTGGTCTGTTCGAGATCACGGAACGGGGACTCAAGTTGGCCCAGGTGCATCCGGATGGGTTTGGCCTGGATGTACTGCGGCAGTTTGAAGAGTTCCGTGCTTTCCAGGCACGATCCAAGGGGTCCGTAGGGGCGCAGGCCGACGGCCCCACTGGCGCCGATGACACCAGTGATCAAACACCTTTCGAGCAGATCAGCGCCGCGGTCGAACAGCTTGATGCCGACGTTGCCACCGAACTGGTGCAGCGTCTTCACGCCGCCCCGCCTGAGTTCCTGGAGAAGGCGGTCCTGCGCCTGCTAGTCGGCATGGGCTATGGCGGCAG